>CALMIB010000410.1 GCA_937863945.1 uncultured Longilinea sp. | reverse complement strand
GCGGCCGCGGAGGGCTGGTCGATCAGGCGGAAGCGCTGGATGCCGCTTGATTCGGCCACGCCGGTGAGCCAGTTCTCATAATGCTCGTAGGCCTCCACGGGAACGCTGAGGGCAACTTCTTCATTTTTCAGCCCAATTTCCTGTGAAGCGATGGCCAGTACGCTGGTTAAAAAATCCCGGCCGGCCTGAAACGGCGTGATTTCCTGCCCGTCGATGCGAATTTTGATCGGGCTGCGGTTGCTGATGTACTGCTTCATCCAGCGAAACGTGCGCCGGGAATTGTTCAGCCCTTTGTCAACCACCTGGTTGCCAACCCAACGGCGATTGTCTGTATCGTAGTGAATCAACGAGGGCACAACGGTGACCTCTTCGCTGCCCTGCAGGCTGCGCCGGCCGTAATCGGGAATGTGCAGCGGGACGCCTTCGCCCCTCTGCGCGTCCCAGGTGGCCAGGACGGTGTTGGATGTGCCAAAGTCAATTGCCAGTCGCCCGCTCATTGCTGCTCGCTCCCGTTCGATTCTTCGTGTTCCCCATTGTACCCGGAATCTTCCTCGAGATCGTTGAGCAGGATGTCAAACTCGCCGGGCTGGATGTGATTGATTTCGGCGATCTGGATGTCGAAGCGGTAGCGGTATTGCAGCAGCGCGGTCAGGTAAGCCAGCGTGCCGCGCACGTCCGCCGGTAATTGATCTGCCCCGGCCAGGCTTTCAATCGCCGCCAGGTGGTCGGGCTGGTACCGGGCGATGGGAAGGTCAACTACCCCGGGCAGGTCGAGCGTCCGCAAATCCCACAGCGTAAAGGCATTCTGACCGAACCCGGTGGCCAGGAATTTACCGTTTGGGGAGATCTCCAGGCTGGTCAGGTTGGGTAGCGGTGTGGGGATGCGACTGTGCAGGCTGCCCGCCGGCCATGTATGGAGGTGCAGTTCGCCTTCAGCTCCGCCGGTGATCACAAACGGGCGGTTCGGCAGGAAGCAAATCCCCACGACGGAACCGGCGTGCGCGTCCATGAGGCGCTTCTGGCGCCGCTGATCAGCGCTGATGGCGCTGAAGTGAGTCACCTGGCCGTTAACCTGCCCGGTCAACAGGTCGGCGCTATCGGGCGAAAAGGCGGCGCAGCGCGCCATGCCCCGGTTGATGCCCGGGCCTTTGGCCGAAATCGGCGGCAGGCCGTCCAGCGGTTCCATGTTGGGCAGTTTCAACAGGCGAACGCGATCCGTGACCAGGGCGGCGTAGTCGCCGTCCGGCGAGACGGCAGCGCAGCGCGGCCAATCATCCGCCTGGAATTCGGCGATTCTTTGCCGCTGGGTGACATCCCAAAGCATGATATGTTGGTCGCGGCCGGCGGTGAGCAGCCTGCCGCCGGAGAGCGGGACGAGTGCGGTGACCGAGGCGGCATGCTGGCCGATGCGGAAATGATGCCCGTCTTTGAGGCCGATAATTTCGCATGTCTCGCTGCCGTTGGTACGTTCGGCGCAGACAAGCCGGCCGTCCTGCAGGTAGGCCGCCCGTCCGACCGAGTGGGCAAAGCCCGTTAGAATTTGCCGCACCACGCCCTTCTGATAGTCCCACAGGACCACTTTGCGGCTGCCGGTGGCCAGGGCGAGCAGGGGCTGATCGGGTGAAAAGGCGATGTCGTTGACGCGCCCATGCACCTTCAGGGTGGCCAGGGGAACCGCAGCGGGGAGCTTTTTGGCAAGCTCCTCCGGCGACAGGATTAACGACTGGCGGGCGATTTCGGAAATCTGCCGGAACAAATGCTCTTCATCCGGCTGCGCTGGTGACCACTGGTTGGCCGCGAGCAGACGGACGATTTCGACGCTGTGGCGCAAGGTCAAATTTTGGGCAAGCATCCAGAGCCGGCTCCAGTTCTGGTTCTTTGCCAGCATCTGCACCACCAGGTCGGCCTCGCCGGCTTCCATCTGGCCGGCCCGCAGGCGTTCATCCGCCCCGGTCAGGATGTGGAGGAATTCAATCCGGCCGGCCGATTGGACTGTTCGCGCGATGCGCTGGCGCAGGTCAGGGCTGGCAGCCTCATAGATAGCCCGCAGCATGCGCAAGTCGAAATCCAGCGTTTCATACGCCTGCCATTGTTCGGTGAGAAAGAAAAAAAGGGCGCGGTCCTCCTGTTTGGCAGGCAGATACCCGGCGTCCAATGCAATCTGGCGGGCTTCCGGGCGGTTGCCCGACAGGAACAACTGGCAGACGGCTTCGCGGCTCTCCTGTGCCTGCAAGGCTCTGAGCGCCGAACGCGCGTTGTGTTGAATGACCGCATCGGCGTCCTGGCAGGCGTTCATCAAGAATTCCAGGCTGCGCGGCGGGCAATTGCGTGGAATTTCGGGGTTGCCAGTTTTGAGCGCGCAGAGCAGGCGCAGTGGCGGCGGCTGGCGCGGAACC
Organism: uncultured Longilinea sp.; assembly: GCA_937863945.1. GTDB lineage: Bacteria > Chloroflexota > Anaerolineae > Anaerolineales > Anaerolineaceae > Longilinea. The sequence goes on along the minus strand of CALMIB010000410.1, from coordinate 223 downwards.
AGGCTGCTTTCGACAAGAATGGCTTCCAGGTCAGGCTCCCGCGACCGGCTCCATTGCAGGCAGAATTCCGTCAGGGCTGCGCCTGAGAGTGCATGGCGCAACAGGTATCCGGCGCGCGCGGCGATCTCGGCGTCCGCGTCGCGGCTGGCTGCGATCAGCGGCGCAACCACCTCCGGGCTGCCGGTGGGGATTTGATCGGGCTGGTTGAGCTTGAGCACGATGA
>CALMIB010000409.1 GCA_937863945.1 uncultured Longilinea sp. | reverse complement strand
ATGGTTTGACGCATCCGTCTTTGTTTTCGGCCATAGTCCCTCCTTGAAAAATTGTGTCCCCGGCGCTGCGTTTGGGGTGAATTGCCGGCTTCCGCGTGAGATGCGCGGATCGGATTCAATTTTCATGATAACAAATATTTCTCAAAATTAGATTAATGAATCAAAAAACATGACGGAATTTGATCGTTCTTGAAACCCGCCCCCAAAAGCCGGCATCCCATCTCTGCCCCGCCCCGGCGCGCGCTGCGCTTTATCTGTTATAATTTTTAAACCCATGAAATCCACATTCCACCTATCGCGCGCGTTCTGGCTGGCCGGTCTGCTGGCGCTGTGCGGCCTGCTCGGGCTGCTGGCCGCTCCGGCGCCGGCGGAGGCCGCCCCGCAGGCGCAGATTTACTACAGCACGCCCACGCCCGACGCCGACGGCCGCATCGTGTATATCGTCAAACCCGGCGAAACCTGCCTGAGCATTTCGCTGCTGACCGGCATTTCGCTGAACGATCTGCGCACGCTCAACAACCTGAGCGAGGAGTGCCTGCTGCGTGAAAACCAGCAACTGCTGCTGGCGGTGGTGACCGAGGTGCCGCCGACGCCCGGCCCCAGCGCCACGCCGACCCCGCTCCTGCCCACGCCCACGCCGTTCACCGGCACCGGCGAGGTGTGCATTTACCTGTTCGAGGATGTCAACGGCAACAGCGTGCCCGAGGATACCGAATCCGGCCTGGTGGGCGGCGCCATCAGCCTGACCGACCGGGTGGGCAAGGTGTCGCTCACCGGCACCACGCTGGGCGGCGTCGATCCGGTATGCTTCGCAGAGCTGGACGAGGGCGAGTACAACGTGTCGGTTGGCGTGCCCGACGGCTACAACCCGACCACGCAGCTCAACTACACGCTCAGCGTGCGCGCCGGCGAAACCAGCAACGTCGATTTTGGCGCGCAGCTCAGCGCGGCCGCGCAGCCGGTGGGCCCCGAAGAGAGCGGCAAATCGCCGCTGATGGGCGTGCTGGGCGTGCTGGTGGTGCTGGCCGGCGGCGGGTTGGGCTTTTATGCCCTGCGCGTGCGCCGCCTGAAGTAGCATCGCTTTCGGACGGCGGAACCACCGTCCGGTTTGAATTCAAGGGGCAGGCTATGACGCTCAACCAACTCCTCTACGATGTGCGCGAGGTGGCGCCGCGCACCTGGGCCATTTCGGATCACGGCATGGACGTGTTCTACTACGCCAGCGGTGAAACGGGCGGGCTGCTGATCGACTGCGGTTTTGGCTTCGGCGACCTGGCCGCCCTGGCGCGCGGGCTGGACGACAAACCGCTGCGTCTGGCCGCCACCCACGGCCACCCCGACCATGCCGACGGCGCCTGGCAATTGGAGCGGCTGTTCATCGGCCGCGCCGACACGGACGTGCTGCGCCGGTACTGCTCGGTGCAGGCGCGCCAGGCGATGCTGGCGGACATGAGCCAGCGCGATGACCCCGATGCGGCGGCGCTTTTCGCCGGCGGCTTTGACGGCGCGTGCTGGGCCAACGCTGCGCTGCCGCCGCTTGAACTGCTGGACGCCGGTTATACCTTTGACCTGGGCGGCCGCCGCCTGGAGGTGGTGCCGCTGCCCGGGCACACGCCCGGCTCGATCGGCCTGCTCGACCGCGCCAACCGCCTGATGTTCAGCGGCGATGCCGTGCACAGCGGGCAGATCTGGCTGCAACTGCCCGAATCGGGCCCGCTGGCCGATTTCCGCGCGATGCTGCTGGGGCTGGCGCCGCTGCGCGCCGGGTTTGACTGGCTGCTGTGGGGCCACTCGCAGGACCCCGCCCCGGCCGCGTTAATCGACGACCTGATCGCCGGCGTGGAGGACCTGCTGGCCGGGCGAAAGCAGGGTCAGCCGCACGCCTGGTACGGCGGCGAAGGGCTGCTGGTCGATTTTGGCTCGTGCTCGCTGCTGTACAAGCCGGAGTAGCAACGTAGTATTACGCGTGCAGGCGCGAGAGCTGCTGGGCGACTTCTACCAGGAGAACTTCTACGGCCCAATCGCGCCGCCCGTCGAAGAGTTGCCCGGGCGGCAGCAGCCCGCGCAACGCCCCGAGCAACGGTCTGGGCAGGAGGGCGAACGGCGCGGCGGCGGGCACCGCGGCAGCCGCCGGAGCGGCCGGTGAACCAACCGGCGGAAGAGGACGGGCCCCGGAAGACTGTGTAGAAGAAATTTACAGGCTGGTCATGATCTGGAAAGAGAAGAAGAAACAGGGATGAAGAGGATCCTGAGGATGAGGAAGTAAGGAATGAAGAACACTCCGGGATATCGAGCGGGTGGGCGCAACTGCCCGCAGTGAAACGCA
>CALMIB010000408.1 GCA_937863945.1 uncultured Longilinea sp. | reverse complement strand
CGCCAGGGTAAAGTCCCGAATTAACGCAAACGGTAGAAAGAAGACGATCGAATACAGCGGATAGGCAACCCGCAGCTCATGTTCGCCCGGTAGCGCCGGCCGCCCGTACACCATGTTTTGAATGCGCAGCGCAACTTCATCCGAATAAGGGCTGATCCCTTCGGTGATATACGAGCGGGTTCCCATCCAGTGCACCAGAAAATCATTTCCCCCTGGATTCAAGGACGCATAATTGAAGTTACCGATGGTCAGCAGCACCACCACCGCGGCCAGGGCGATGACGCCCAGAATCCAGATCCAGGTTGTGTTTCTCCGTCGGAACAAATGGCCTCCAATAAATCAAGGGACCTCCCTTGATCGATACGATCGATTTTCGGTAAAACGTGAATTGCTCACATTATAAAACGATTTTCGCTCTTGCCAGCCAGAGAATCATTACAGCCTTGCAAGAACCGGGTTCTCCTCCGTGTGCCGTAAAGACGTTTGCATGGCAGCCAGAAATAGGGTCGAAGCCAGGAGCAATAAGAGTGTGCGAACAATGACCGTCACCGGCAGCAATTGAAACCATCCCCTCGAAAGCAAGACCGGCCATTCCAATAGATTGACCAGCACCATGGTCACCGTCAAAAGCCGCGCATTGCGCCAATCGAGCGTGAGTAGAAATAGCGGGATTAAGTAAAGCACCCATTGCACGCTCCAACCCGGCGACCAGAGGAAGAACAGGCAGCCTGCCAACCCCACCGCCGCTACCGGATTCGAACCCGGTTTTTGGAATCGCGCCAACAACCCCACGCCCGCCAGCAAAAAAAGCGGCAGCGTCACCCAGGGCGATACCACCGCCGGGTTTCCAACCGCCCGGCCGGCCAATTCCGGTTCGAGCCGTTCGACGAGTGGGCCAAAATTGCCGGTGGTCAGGTTGCCATCCAGGAGCGCCCACACCGTTTCCCACGACCCCTTGCTGGATTGGGAACGCAGCGACGCCAGCGTGAAATCCGGGGAGAAGACGCCCAGGAGCAGAAAGCCGAGAGAAAGAACAGAGACTGATATTATGGCTACGCGCAGTATTTGCCTGTCCCGCCACCCCTTCCACAGCGCCGCCAGCCCGATCAGCGGGATAAATTTCACCAGCGCGCCCGCACCCAACAAACCGGCGCCGCCCCAATCCTTTCCCTCAACCAGGAACGTCAAGCCGGCCAGCAGGAAGAACACGGCCAGCGGATCAAAATACCACCAACCATATGGCAGCGCGATCAAAAGCACCAGGTAAAACGCCAACCTGTAGATCAGCTCAGTGCCGCTCCAAAACTTGCGGGCGAGCCGCTCAAAAAAGAACAGGTTGCCGGCATCCGCGAGCGTCAGCACCAGCAGCAAAAGGTAGGTAAAAATATGCTGCTGCCCGCCGGACAGGCGGAAGAGCAATTCTGACAGGAATGGGAATACCGGTGGAAACTCAACCCAGTAATTAAGGAACGGCCAGCCGGGAATCTGAGCGACCGAAAAGAAGGTCACGAAATCACCGTAGCCATGCAACGCGTCCAACGGCAGCGCCAGGTAAAGCATCACCCGCGCCACCAGGAAAAAGCCCCCCCATCCGCGCGCGCTGATTTTATCGGCCATTTTCCACATCCCGCAAGAAGATAACCGCCGTCGAATCGGCATACACCTGCCGCCAGCCGTTTTCAACCAGCAGCGCTGTCGCGGGTCGATCGGGTTCGACCATCACCACATTAATATCCCATCGATTCAAAATATCGCGCCAACCCTCCCCGCCTTCCACCACCGTCAACCATTGAGAAATGATCTCATCCCCGAATAAATCTGTGCGGCCATCGACGAAAACAGGCAATTCCGGATATGCCCAGGTCAGGTAGCCACCCCAGGCATACGCGTTGAACAGGTTGCCGGCCGGCGCCGCGGCGGGTTCGGGGTGAGCTTTGAGCCACTCCACCGCCTGCACCGGAAAAACGTTCGCCTCATAGGCTCGGACAAACTGCGGCTGGCTGACCACAAACAGCTTCACGATCGCAATGAAACCAATCAAGCCTACCAGGGTCAAATTAATGGCCTTCTTTAAAAAGGCAGGCGCGGGCCGCTGAGGAACACTCCGGGTTCGAGAAGTGAAAACACCTGGATGCGCCTGTCGAAACGCATCAACTGCATCCCAAAGATGGCGGGAAAGGATCGGCGCAGCGACCATGGCAAACGGGCCGAAATTCCGACGCGCCATCAACCCGCTTGCGGCAAAGATGACGACGGAAATCCAATCCGCACCAGCGGCGCGCCGGCCGGACAGCGCGAAACCCGCGACCGTGAGCAGCAGCAGCCACAGGAAAGGCTGCTGCACCAGGTCGTGGAAATCCGGCGATGCCCATTCGGGGATCGCGCTCTGCAAAATTCCCACGCCAACAGTTTGAAACGGGATCCGCCACATGGCTGCGCCGTTCGGATTGATGGCGACTGCCAGGCTGCACACAACCAGCAACAGCAACAGGGTCTTCAGCCGCCGCCAGTGTACTTGCCGCTGACCGGCATCCGCGAACAGGCTGTCAACAATTTCGCCGGCGAAATAGGCCCCCATGACCATCAAGCCCAGCGGATAGCCGCCGTGCAGGTTGGACCAGAGAACAAAAATGGGCGGCAGCAGCCAGAGCCGGTTCTTCCCGTATCGGCGGTAGTCATCCAACAGCAGGCTGCATACTGCCAGGAACAGCAGGGAGAAAATTTGCGGCCGCGGCGACCAGACCACCGCGGCGACCACCGTAGCCAGCAGTACGATGAAGGCCCTGAACAACGCCGGGCCAGCCATCTGCCGGTATAGAATGGCCATGCTGGCCGCAGCGGTCAGCGCGACGGTCAGGCTCAGGCCCAAATACCCGCCCACCCGGAAGATGAGCGCCAGCGCAACTTGCGACAACCAGGAATGGTTGATCCATGCGTCGCCATACCGCGTGAAAGACAGCGTATCCATCAGCATGGGATAGCCGCTTTGCAGGGTGGTTTCGCCTGCGCGCAAATGCCACCACAGGTCTGTGTCCAGGGGCGTCCGCGCGGCCATGAGAAACACCAGCAGCAACACCAAAACCATAACAAGCCGGTTGGTTTGCGGTGCGTCAGTCTGGGCGGTTGAATTGGGTTTCCATATCATGGCTTCACACTCCCCAGGCTAATTTCTTCCGGCTCGATTTTTTCGGACAGATCATAAAATACCACAAAATCGCCGATATTTTCTTTCTTCCAACCGATATCTCGAAGGTCAAACTGCGTTTGAAGGTAGGCTTCCAGGTTCGATCCGCGCAGGGCGATATAGGCGGCTGTTTCCGATTGTGCCACCAGCTCGGAATACTTCGGGTAGCGGTCGTCACCCTCGGCATAACTCAGGTCGGGATGATACGGCAGCGCCGGAGCAAAGATCA
>CALMIB010000407.1 GCA_937863945.1 uncultured Longilinea sp. | reverse complement strand
CTGACCGCCGCGCCATCGACGAAGCCGAGGGAAAGTTGCAGGAATAGCGACTAGCGGTTTGCCAACCGCCATCGTCCGCTCGTATCACGCCCTTCGCGCCCTTCGCGGTGAAAAGATCCGCGCGATCAGGAGACCGCGCAGGATCAAGGATAGCTCGTAGTAGCGACGTCAGTCGCTTCTTCAGGCGCAATTCGCAACGGTCCACCGCCCGCGTCTTTCACCCTCGCGCCCTTTGCGGTGGGAAACCTGCGCGGTCAGGAGACCGCGCAAAATCAAGAGCGACTTACGTCGCTACTACGAACTTTCATCAATTCGTTGCTACCCGCCATCCGCCAGTTTCTGCCCCACCGCGCGCATCGCATCGATCAACGGCACGAACAGACCGCCCTTCACCGTCAGCGAATACTCCGTGTGCGGCGGAATCTCGGCGAACACCGCGCGCCTCACCAGCCCCTCCTGCTCCAGCTCGTGCAGGCGCAGCGATAGAATTCGCGCGCTCACCCCCACCGAATGCTGCAGCTCGCCAAAGCGCATCGGCCCGCCCGCCAGGTCGCGGATGATCTGTGAAACCCATTTGCGCGCAATCACGGCCGCCACGGCTTCCACCGGGCAGTGTTTTTCCTGCACCATCGGTTGAATCATGCTGTCCATTTCACTTGCCTGTTCACCTGCTGTCACCCGATAAACACATTTTATCCTTTTGTATTTATAGTTACAATCGGTAAGTGTTTGATCTGTTAAGATTCTTCTAGCCAGCGCCGCAGGGCGGCTTCCAGCAGGGCTTCGTCTTCCGCCTCCGGCGGCGTACCGCCCAGTTCGGCCAGCCAGCCCAGCGCCTTCTCGCGTTCGGCTTGTTCGATGGCCGGGTGCGCCAGCGCCGCCTGCCAAAGCGCCTCTGCCGCGGCCCTCTCGCCGTTCAACCACAGCGAATGCGCGGCATTGACAGCGATGCGCGCCGCCTGGTCAACCGCGCTCACCTCCAGCGCCAGCGCCGCGCCGCGCCGGTAGCGTTCCAACGCGCGGGCATGCGCCCCGGCCGCGCTGGCCGCTTCGCCCAGGTTGTACAGGCAAACGATGATGGTCCACTCCTCGCCCAGTTCCTCCGCGATCGCCAGCGCCTGCAGCGAGAGCGACTCGGCTTCCGCATATTTCCCGCGTGCCACGGCCAACTCACCCAGGTTGTTCAGGGCCAGCGCCTCGCCGTCCTGGTCGCCCTGCTCGCGGCAGATCAACAGGCTCTCGCGGTAAGCCCCTTCGGCCAGCTCGTAGCGACCGGTCAAGTGGTAAGCCGTGGCAAGGTTGTTGACCAGGATGCCCAGGTTGAAGCGGTCATCCAACTGGCGGCTGATTTCGAGTGCGTCGACGAAGTTGCGCTCGGCCGTCGCATAGTCCCCCTGGCTGCAGGCGATGTCGCCCAGCAGGTTCAGGGGCGCAATCATGCGGCGCGGGTTGCCCGACTGGCGTGCCGCGTTGACTGCGCGCTCTACCAGCGGCCGGGCTACCTCAAACTCGCCCATGCGGTCGAAAATCAGCCCCTGCAAATACAGCGCGTACGAAAGCCCGTCCGGGCTGCCGCCGTGCTCGAACAACGCCTGCGCCTGGCGGGCGGCAGCCAGCGCCTGCTCGAAGTCCTTGCGGCGCAGGTGCACACCGCCCAAACCGATCAGACAAAAGCCCATCTCCAGCGGCTCATCCATGCCGGAAAGCAACGCCTGGCTGCGTTCCAGCACGGCCAGTGCTTCTTCATGCTGCCGGGCGCGTTGCAACAAAGACCCCTGCCTGGCAAGTAATACCGCCAACCAACCTTCTGCGCGTTCCATCCCTTCCAGCGCGGCGGCGGCATCACCCAACCATCCCGCGCCCTCCAGGAACCGGCTGCGAATGTTGAAGAATTGATACAAACTCTCGGCGCAGGCCGCCAGTGCCGGGCCGTCGCGCCGCGCAATCAACCATTCCCAGGCCAGGCGGGCGTTATCCAGCTCGCATTGAACACGGTTCAGCGCTTGCACCTGCCCCGCGGCGCGCAACCCGGCCCGCAGTCCGATCAGCAGTTGGGCGTAATAGGTGGCATGCGTCTCGCGGACAGCGCGGGCGATTTCAGCATCAGCGGCCAGCTTTTCAGCGGCATACTGACGCAGCGTTTCGTGCAGGTCATAGCGCCCGTCAGCCCCGTGGCGCAGCAGCGACTTCCCGACCAGCGAGTTCAATGTCACCGTCTCAGCCGCGGCCACAGCGTGGGCCGCTTAACCGTCAAACCCCCCGCGGAAAACCGCCAGGCGGGTGTACGCGTCCTGTTCGGCATCGTCCAGCAGCCGCAAGGATACATCAAACACAGCCCGCAGACTGGCATGTTGCGGTGCGGCGTCGGCGGCTCCGCTGGCCAGTTCATCCAGGTCGCGCTGCACCGACCCGGCCAGTTCGGCGCAGGTGCGGCCCCACAGCGTGGCGGCGGCCAGCTCGATGGCCAGCGGCAGCCCCCCCACCAGCCGGCAAATGTGTTCGGCTGCCGGTCGGTTCTCCCCGTCCAACGCAAAGGCGCGCTGCACCTGCCGTGCGCGCCGCGCGAAGAGTGCCAGCGCCTCTGGCTCCTCCTGGCCATCCCCCGACAGGCTCAGCCCGTCGATTTCAAAGACGCATTCCTCGCGTAAACGCAGCCGCTCGCGCGAGGTCACCACAAAAGTGACCGCCGGCGCCTTGCCCAGCAGTTCGGCCAGCAGCGCCGGGCATTGCGGGTCGGCCAGCAGTTGCTCGAAGTTATCCAGCACCAGCAGCAGGTTCTTGCGGCGCAAAAAATCGCCCAGTTGCTCAGCCGGTGTGCCCTGGTCGCTGAAGTTGAATTCCAGCGCTCCGGCCAGCGCGGTCAGCATCTGCCCGGCGTCGCGCGCCTCGCGCAGTGGGGCGAAGTACACCCCATCCGGGAAGGCACCCACCTGCTGGCGGGCAGCCTCCAACGCCAAGCGGGTTTTTCCGGCCCCGCCCGGTCCCAGCAGCGTCAACAGCCGGCATTCCGGGTCGATAATCTCATCAGACAGATCGGCCAGTTCGCTATCGCGCCCCACAAAGGGCAGCCCGCCCTGCGGCAGGTTGGCGCGCGCGGCGGGGAAGCGCGGGCTGGGTAAACCGCCCGCGCGGATGCTTTCAAACAACGCCTGGCTTTGCGCCGAAGGTTCAACCCCCAGGTTTTCCCGTAAGTAGCGCCGCAGCAGCATGTACTGGGTCTGGGCCGCGCCAGTTTGCCCGTCCAGCGCCAGCAGGCGCATTAATGCGGCATGCGCGTTCTCTTCCCACGGCGTCAGGCGCAGCAGCCGTTGCAGCACGTCACGCGCCTGGTGGTATTCGCACCGCCGCTCGTGGAATTCGGCCAGGCGGGCCAGCCCCTCCACACAGCGCTGCAACAATTGCTCGCGCCGTAGACTGGCCCATTCATCGAACAGCGGGCTGCCTTCCAGCGTCACCTGGTCCAGAAAAGGACCACGGTGCAGCTCCAGCACCGAGCGCAGCCGCAGCGGGTTCAGCCGCCCGCACCCGTCGCGTTGGTCAAAATGCCGATAGGCTGTGGCCAGCCCGGCCTCAAAGTCGTGCACGTCCACCTGCACCTGCGCCTGCGGGTTCAGGCGGATGGTGTCGCGCTCGACCTGCAAAAACACGGCCGTGCCGGGCGTTTCGCCCAGCGCTTTGCGCAGGTACGAAAGCGCCTGGCGCAGGTTGTGCAGCGCCATTTCGTCGGGTTGGTCCGACCACAGCAGCCCGGCCAGGTGCGCCCGGGTGTGCGCGCGGTCGCGTTCCACCGCCAGATAGGCCAGCAGTGCGCGGGTTTTGTCGGTGTCGAAGCCGCGGATGAGGCGGTCGTCCACATGGGTTTCAAAATCGCCGAAACAGGTGATATGCAATGCTGGCATAACGTTCCCCTCGGGTTAATTATAGGGGGTATGGGCGGTTTTTGTGACGGTTTTCTGACGGCAATTTTATACACTGGTTGCAATCCCCTCCGGTTTTCATTTTTGCAAGGAGAAAATCCATGTCCATCCGTCGAATCCTGCACCTGATTCTCGCGCTTTCGCTGGCCCTGGGCTGGCTGGCCGCCCCCGCGCAAACAGCTTCAGCGATGGGTTTGATCGACGAGCCGTTGTTGTGGGTACCCAATGATGTCGTCCAGACCATGGCCGTCGCCGACGAGACGCTCTACATCGGCGGCGATTTCACCCGCATCGGCCCGCCCACTGGCCCGTTTGCCGACCTCGACCTGTTGACGGGTGAGGCCAACCTGGCCATGCCGCGCGTGGGCTCAGGCACCGTGCGCGCCATCGCCCCCGCCGGCTCGGGCGGCTGGTACATCGGCGGCGATTTCACCCAGGTCGGCGGGCAGCCGCGCCAATCCCTGGCGCACATCTTCTCCGACGGCAGCCTGGACCCGGATTGGAACTTCACCATGAATCAGTTTGCCACCGTTTACGTCATCGCGGTCCACGATACCTCGGTGTATATCGGCGGCAGTTTTTCCACCATCAACGGCACCCCCCGCGCCAACCTGGCCGCCATCGATGCCTCCTCCGGCAATCTCACCGCCTGGAACCCGGGCGCCACCTCGCACGTGTACGCGCTGACCGTGAGCGGCGGAACGCTCTACGTGGGCGGCGCGTTTGCCTCCACCGGCGGGCAGGCGCGCGCCCGCCTGGCTGCTTATGACCTGGCCACCGGCACCCTGGCCGCCTGGAACCCGGCTGTGAGCGGCAACACGGTTTACATCGTCTACGCGCTGGCGTCCTGCGGCGGGCGCGTGTACGTGGGCGGTACGTTCACTGGCGTGGGCGGGCAGCCGCGCAACAGCATCGCCGCCGTCGACGCAACCAGCGGTGCCGTGACCGCCTGGGACCCCTCGGCCACCAATCAGGTCAACGCCCTGGCCTGCAATAGCACCACCGTGTATGCCGGCGGGCGCTTTACCTCTATCGGCGGGCAAACCCGCAACCGCATCGCCGCGCTCGACGCGGCCGTGGATACCAACAACGCCACCGCCTGGAACCCCAACGCCAACGACTGGGTTGACTCGATGGTGCTGGTGGGTAACATCCTTTACGCCGGCGGCCGCTTTGATAGGATCAACAGCACCGCGCTCCAATACCTGGCCGCGCTGGATACCACCCTGAACACTGGCATGGTGCAGGCCTGGGATCCTTACCCCAACAGCAACATCCTGGCCGTAGCGGCCGACGGCAACCGCGTGGCGGCTGGCGGCTGGTTCACCAGTATCAATATGCAGATGCGCAACCGCATCGCCGCAATCGATCTCACCACAGGTGCGCTCACCGACTGGAATCCCAACGCCAACCTGCCCGTCTACGACCTGGTCGTAACCGACACGCTGGTCTACGCCGCCGGCAATTTTGGCAATATCGGCAACCAGTCGCGCAACAAGCTGGCCGCGCTCGACCGCACCACCGGCCTGGCCACCGGTTGGAATCCCGACGCCAACCTGAGCGTGCGGGACATCGAACTAAACGGCACCACGCTCTACGCCGGCGGCAATTTCACTACCATCGGCGGCGCCAGCCGTTCCTACCTGGCCGCGCTGGATACCACCGTCGATACCAATAACGCCACCTCCTGGAATCCCTCGGTTGCCGGAGGCAACGTCAACGCGCTGGCGCTGGATGGCAGCACGCTCTACGCCGGCGGCAACTTCACCTCGGCCAGCAGCACCGGCCGTGCCCGCCTGGCCGCGTTTGATCTGACCACCGGCGCGCTCACAGGCTGGAACCCCGGTGCCGATTACGCTGTCATCTCTCTGGCGGTCGGCCCCGCGACGGTCTTTGCCGGCGGCGATTTTGAAGTCATCGGCGGGCAAACGCGCGAATACCTGGCCGGGTTGGATAAATCCACCGGTCTGGCCACCGCCTGGAACCCGATCCTGGACGATGAAGTCTACGCCCTGGCTCTCAGCGGAGACGTGCTGTTTGCCGGCGGCTATTTCGACACCATCGACGGTACACCGCAGGCCTACCTGGCCGCGCTCGACACCACCCAGGCCACCGGAAGCCTGCTGCCCTGGGCGCCCGAACTGTACGACGCGGCTTACACGCTGCTGCTACACGGCAACCACCTCTTCATGGGCGGCAACCCCGACTTCGTTGAAAATGAGCCGCAGACCCACCTGGCGCGCCTCAACGTGGCCAGCGCCTCCACCCTGCCCGCCGATCAGATCACTGGCGCCTCGGCCCGCCTGAACGGTAGCGTACTCACCCTCAACGCGGGTGATTCGTTCCGCTTCCAATGGAGCCTGACCAGCGGCACCTACCCCAACGTGATCGCCGGCACGCCCGATCCGATCGGCGAGGCCGGTTGGGTGCCGGTTTCGGTGACGCTTGCCGGTCTCACCGAGGGGCAAACGGTTTACTACCGCGTCGTGCTGATGACCGCGAGCGGGCAAGTCTACGGCGGCGAGCAATCCTTCACCACTCTGTCCGCCGGCGGCAACGGCCTGTTCCTGCCCCTGGTGGTGCGATGATCTTGCCCTCCGGTGACCCCTCCTGGCTGCCCGCTGAGGCCGCGATGAACAAATCTTACCACTCCTATCTGCTGCGCGTGTGGCAAAGCGACGAACAGGGCCAGCCGGTCTGGCTGGCCTCACTCGAAGACACGCACACCCGCCGTGTGCTGCATTTCAACAGCCTGGAAGAATTGTGGCACTTCCTCAAAGACCAGGCTGCCGGCCCCGATGACTCCATCCCACACCCTGAAAGCGCCAAGGAGAATGATCGATAAAATCCCGCCTGCTGTACGTGTCCATCCTCTTGCTGTTCATCGCCGGGCTGCTGCCCGCCGCGACCCCGGCACAGGCCAAATCCAGCAGCCCCCTCCCTGCCGCCGGCGATTCCACTGCGCTGCAGTTGCTGGCCGGTTCGCACGTGCTGCTCTTCCAGCCCGGCGCGGTGACGCTGGCCGCCGCCGACCACACCCTGCGCGTCACGTTTGACGGCGCAGCACCGGTGGCGCCGCTCGAAACCCGCTCTGCCGCCGACCGGCAGCTCGGTCAGGTCGTCTACGTGGATTCAGCTACGCCATCTGGTTGGGGCCAGCCGGCCAGCAGCCCACCCACAAACCCGCCATCCGCGAGTTTGACAACGCCGCCC
>CALMIB010000406.1 GCA_937863945.1 uncultured Longilinea sp. | reverse complement strand
TCCTGTACCTGGCGTGGAAAGGACAGTTGCCGGCTTTTTGGCTGGGCGGCTTGATCGGTGCTTCCATCTGGATCCGACCGGATGGGATCACGTTGCTGGGGCCTGCGGCAATGATGCTGTTTTTTCAAGAGAAAACCTGGAAACGCCGTTTGCTTCGGATCGGCTGCCTGCTCCTCGGATTGTCCATCCCTTTGGCCGGATATCTGTATTTTAATAATTCGCTTTCCGGCAGTCCCTGGCCTTCCACCTTCTACGCAAAACAGGCTGAATATGCCCCCCTGTGGAGTACGAGCCTTCCCTTACTTTTTTTCCGGTTGGCGCGCCTGCCGCTGATTGGAGTTGGCATTCTGCTTTTGCCTGGATTTATCTACCAGACTTACGAAACCATCCGGAAGCGAAAATTCAAGCACGCGGCCCTTTTCCTGTGGTGGTTGGGTTACACGGCCTTGTACGCGTACCGGCTTCCGGTGGATTACCAGCACGGCCGTTATCTCATTCCGGCCATGCCCATTTTCCTTCTGCTTGGCCTGAGCGGTACGTTGGATGGTTTTGCTCAGTGGAAAATTACCCATCGAACCCGGCGGCTGGCGGGGTTCGCGGGCAAGGCGGTATTGGTGTTGGTGGCGTTGGCTTTCCTGGGCGTCGGCGCGCAGGCTTATGCGACGGATGTGGCAATCATTGAGTCCGAGATGGTTGATACGGCTCTCTGGCTGCGCGACCATACCCTGCCGGGGGATTACCTGGCTGTTCATGATATTGGCGCGGTGGGTTATTTTGGCGGGCGGCAAATCATCGACCTTGCCGGGCTGGTCACGCCCGAAATCATCCCTTTTATCCAGAATGAGGATCAAATTGCTGATTACCTGGATGCGCGCGGCGCAGCATACCTGGTGACGTTCCCAGATTGGTATCAGACCTTGCCCGAGGGCAAAGAGATCGTTTATCAGACCGGCGGCGCATTCTCCCTCGCGGAGGGCGGCACGAATATGACGGTTTTTCGGTGGATTGAGTGAAAATTGCAGCCAACGGACTGGCAAGGTTATGCTAAAATTGTACGGTTAGGCTGTTTCGCAGCCGGGGTGAGTTTTGGAAAATTGGGAGGGTGACATGGTCATGAGTCAAGAATCTGATACAGCCTGGGAAACCTATCAACATGAAATCGAAATTGAACTGGACCGTGCAAAACGGTCATTAAAAGATCTAAACACAACGCTGGACCAAAGCCAGGGAGAGGTGAGCCGCCTGACTCAACGCAACGCCGCCATGTCGGCCCACATTCAGCAAATCCAGGCGCAACTCAATGTCATTTCATCGTTGGATGTAAAAAATGCCTACAGTGCTGCCATGGAAACACAGCAGCGCCTGCTGTTACTGCGCGGGCAAGTTGAAAAACTGCAATCCGATCAGGCGAATCTCAAGCGGTATATCGAGTCCCTCGAGCAGACGCAGCGTTTCCTGTCGGAAGACCACGAACCGCCGCGGCGCGGCCGCAATTCTCGCCGGATGGCGATGTTGGAAATGTTGATCAACGCCCAGGAATCGGAACGGCTGCGCCTGTCGCGTCAAATGCATGACGGCCCCGCGCAAGCGCTTTCCAATTTTATTGTTCAGGCTGAGATTGCTTCCCGGCTGTTCGAAATGGATTCTGAACGGGCTAAAGAGGAACTCGCCAACCTGAAAAGCTCTGCCATGGCCACCTTCCAGCGGGTCAGGCTTTTCATATCGGATTTGCGGCCCATGATGTTAGATGATCTGGGCCTGGTTCCCACGCTTCAGCGCCACGTTGAAGCCTTTAAAGAACAGCAACCCAATTTTGAAGTTGTCTTGACCACCAAAGGGGGTGAAAAGCGCCTTGCTCCCTATGTCGAAGTGATGATTTTCCGATCTGTACAGGAATTATTGAATAATGTAGCCCGGTTCAATTTGGATAATCCTTCCAGGGTACAGGTGAACATTCAGTTGAACATTGACGACACGCTGGTGAGGCTTGGCGTATCGGATAACGGAAAAGGCTTTGACCCTTCACAAATGCCCGAAGGCACAGATGTGAGCGTCAAGTTGATCAAGGAGCGAGTGGAAATGCTGGGCGGCTACCTGGAGGTGGACTCTTCGATCGGAAGAGGTAGTCGTATCATGTTCCAGATACCATTGGATACGACTGCATCGGAAGTGCAGGCTTAATTCTAGGAGGATTGCATGACAAAGACGATTGGAATATTAACCGGCGGAGGCGATGTTCCTGGCTTGAACCCGGCGATTAAAGCGGTGGTGATGAGCGCATTGGAAAACGGTTACCGCGTGATCGGTATCCGCCGCGGATGGATGGGGCTGCTCCAGTACAATTTGGACGAGCCTTCTACGCACGATTATTATGTGCGCAACCTGACCCGTGAAGATGTCCGGCGCATTGACCGGACTGGCGGCACTTTTTTGCACACATCCCGCACCAATCCGCAAAAGGTCACCGATAAGGCCATACCCGATTTCCTGCGGAATTCAAAATGGGGAAAACCGCGGGATGACGGCACGATTGACTACACCGAATACTGCCTGAACGTGCTCAGCCACCTGGGCATTGATGTGATGGTTCCCATCGGCGGCGACGATACCCTCAGTTTTGGGGTGCGCCTGCACAAAGAAGGCTTCCCGGTGGTGGCCATTCCAAAAACCATGGACAATGACGTTTTCGGAACGGACTATTGCATCGGCTTCTCGACGGCGGTCACCCGCAGTGTTGAGTTCATCACCAATATGCGCACCTCGGTGGGCTCACACGAGCGCATCGGCGTGGTGGAACTGTTTGGCCGAAATTCAGGTGAAACCAGCCTCATCAGCGCGTATCTCTCCTACGTTGACCGCGCCATCATCTCTGAAGTGCCCTTCGATATCAACCGGTTGGCGCACTTCCTCGCGGAAGATAAACGCAATAACTCCTCCAACTATGCCATCATGACCATCTCGGAAGGCGCAATCATGGAAGGCGGACAGATCGTTGAGACCGGCGAGGAAGATGCCTACGGTCACCGCAAATTGGGCGGCGTTGGCGAAATGGCCGCGGCTGAAATCAAGCGCATCACCGGGCAAAACATCATGTACCAGCAGCTTGGCTACTTGATGCGTTCCGGCGCACCGGATTCGTTGGATCGCATGGTGGCCATGTCCTATGCTAACCTGGCCGTGCAGCTCATTCGCCGTAACGAAGTCGGTAAAATGGTCGCGCTACACGGCGGTAAATATGCCACCGTGCCGGTGGAGATGGTGCTGGCAGGGAAAAAGCGCGTGGACGTGCCGAGTTATTACGACATCGAGAACTACCGCCCGAAGGTACGCGATTTCATGGGCGTACCAATGTTCCTGAGCTGATTGTGGAATTTCTGTCAAGCTCCTGCCATTTTCCTGGCAGGAGTTTGTTTTATGAGGTGCAGGATGCCCAAAAGCGACCAGGTTGTGGATCCATCGCGGTACCAGATCATTCCCAGGACATTGATTTTTGTTGTCAAAGGCGAGCAGGTGTTGCTGCTCAAAGGCGCGGAGACCAAACGAATCTGGGCCGGCAAATATAACGGGATTGGCGGACACATCGAACAGGGCGAGGACGCAGCCGGCGCAGCACGGCGCGAATTGCTGGAAGAAACCGCTTTGCGGGTGGATGATCTGCGCCTGTGCGGCACTTTGATTGTGGACGCTTCGCCCGGCGTTGGTATCGGGATATTTATCTTTCGAGCCGAATACTCCGGCGGCGAGTTGTTAGAATCGCCGGAAGGAATGCTTGAATGGCATACGTTGGATGATCTGGGTAGTCTCCGGACGGTTGAAGATTTGCCGGTGCTGCTCCCGCGCGTCATGTCCATGCAACCGGATTCCGCGCCGTTTTCAGCGCGGTCTTTCTATGATGATCACGGGCAATTGCAAGTGGTTTTTGCCGGGTGATTTTTACTTGGCCGGGCGTTCGTAAAAAACCAGAATCGTGTTCCCGTATTTACGCTGCTCAAACTCCACCAGGTGAGTCAGCGTCACTTGTTGGTACTCGACCGGATCGATCTGGACGATCACCCAGGAATCCGCTTGCAGCCAGCCTGCATTGGCATCCAGGGTCTTGAGCGCCTGAATCCACATGTCCTTGTATTGCGGCGGGGCGATAAAAATAAAATCAAAGGTGCGATCCGGCCGGCGGTTAAGAAATGCGAAGGCGTCGCTCTGAACGACTTCGGCATCGGCTGCCAGTTTGGTTTTCTCGAGGTTCGCCTTGATCACATTAACGGCAGCGCGGTTCAGATCGACAAAGCGGACGAAACTCGCTCCGCGGCTTAATGCCTCAATGCCCACGCTGCCCGTTCCGCCGAACAGGTCCAGCCAGGTGGATTGGATTGTTTCGACGCCGAGAATATTGAACAGCGCTCCTTTCACCATGTCCGTGATCGGCCGGGTGATATCCCCGGGAACATCCTGCAGCCGGATTCCGCGGGCTTTGCCGGCGATGACGCGGGGCGAGCTCATTCGCCGGCCTTCTCCACAGCAGTCCGGGCAGCCAGTAGGTTGCCATGCGGCACCGTGATCGGCACCACGCAACCGGTTCCAAGAATGAAACGCTGCCCGCTGGTCTGTTGAATGGCATCCAGGGCTTCGGCATGGATGCTTTCCGGCGTTCCCAGCAGCATGCTTTCGATTCTCCGCAACCCGCCGCAGACCACCCCGGGGAACCGTTTCAGGCCGTCCGCCAGGTTGGGTTCGGTTGAGCGGTCGTGCCAGTTGATGATTTGCACCGGATAGCTGGCAAGCTGATCGAACATCACATTTTCACCGTGCAGATGAAGCATATTCAGCCACATCGGTTTAGCAGCAGCGAGGATTTCGAGGTCGTAGGGGCGGCAGAATTGCTCAAATTCATCTTCGGAGAGCAGCCCGTATTGGGCGTGCTGGACGGCGTAAAACACACCATCCACGCCGGCTGCATGGCAGGCGCGCACAAAGTCCACTGTGGTCTGGGTGATGGCCTCCAGCGCTTTTTGGAGTGCCTCCGGGTATTTGCGCAGGTGGACCAGCAGCAATTCTTTGCCGATCAGGTGCTTTGCCTGGGAGAGGGGGTTAAAAATAGTTTGTAGGATAGGTTTGTCAGGTCCGTAATGTTCCACCATTACCTTCAGACATTCCAGTTGCGCGCCAAGCGAGCCTGCCGTGGGGTCCAATGGCCGGATATTCTCCCAATCCTCTGGATGACGAACCGGGTAAGTTGAGATATCACGCGTGCCCTCCGGATCGCCCCGCCAGTCATCCCGCGTGCCCCAGTCGTGCACGCTGTAAGAGGAACCTGGCGTGACTTTGATCAGATCAAAATCGTACTGATTGGCAAAAGCACCGGTGGCGCGGGCAAGGCGGAAAGGGTCCTGGTCATCAACGGGGAAGTGCCGCCACAACGCGACCGGCGTGCGGTCTGGTCGTTTGCCCGCCAGAACGGCTTCGAGCCGCTGGCGGTGAGTGGACAAAGCACTGCTTCTATTTGCCGGGGTCTTCATCGTGGCTTACTCCTCGTCTCTGGCAGTCGGAATCTGGCGCAATACTTCTTCGATTTGCGATTCTTCCTTTGAAATTTCATTCATGAAAGCCGCCATGAATTGGGATTTGCGCATGCGCAACGCCATTGGCGCCACCGCGCGCAAGTCATCCGGCTCAACCGTCATGCGGTTATCGGCGGCGGCGTAGGCGCGCGCGGCTTCAAACAACGTGATTTCAGCTCGCAGTGAATCGATCTTCATCGCCTGCACCAGGCGGATGCCCAGTGCGCCAATTTCGCGGGGCAGCACGACGTTCGGCAGCAGGTGAATCGAATTCTGGATTTCCTGGCGTGCGATCCGGGTGATTTCCGCGAATTGCTGGTTGTACGCGCCGGGATTCATGCGGTGGTCCGCCGACCTTTGATAGGCTTCCCAGCGCTCCCCAGAATCCTCCAGGCTCCGCACGATGACGCGCAGCCCGAAACGATCCATGATTTGCGGACGAAGTTTACCTTCCTCCGGGTTCATCGAGCCAATCAGGCGAAAACGAGAATGATAGGTGGCGTTGACGGGACCGCGCCGAACGGTGAAATAGCCCATCGCGGCCGCATCCAAGATGGCATCCACAATATCATCGGAAAGGAGATTGACTTCATCGGCATAAAGAATATTCCGGTCAGCCTGAGCCAGGATGCCGCGTTTCAATCGCACCCGGTCATTGGCCGGTGCGCGTTCATCGATGCCGCCAATGGTATCCTCAAGGCGGGCGTTTAAGGGCAGCTCGACAAGGCGTACAGGGTCGGTGAACGTCAATGGAATATCGTGTGCGAATTTTTGCGCGCAATCCGGGCAGAGGCCATCCATCCCCTTGGTTTCGATGTCCTCGGGCAGACAGCCGTAAAAACATTTGCTCCGTTCCACATCCGGCAACAGTCCCAGCAGGCTGCGGACTGCAGTGGTCTTGCCCGTGCCGCGCGGCCCGATCAACAGTGTGCCGCCAATGGCAGGATTAATCAGAGTCAGCAGCAGGGCCAGTTTCATTTCGGGCTGCCCGACCAGCGCCAGAAATGGAAATGGCTGCGGCTCGAGCACCAGGCCGGATTCTTCCATCGGTTGCTGACCGGTTGCGAACCTGCCGGTGACCAGGTCAACCAGCTCACGAAGGGATCGGACGCTGGTGATCCTCTCTGGCTCCAATGATGGGTTGGAAAAATCAGGCGGGTTTTCCATACGCATTCACCTGGAAAGGATGTCTAGTCCACATCACTGTACGTCCAGTAGCGGTTGGCGATGAAATTCCACAGCATGACGAGCAAGATGGCA
>CALMIB010000405.1 GCA_937863945.1 uncultured Longilinea sp. | reverse complement strand
GTTGTTCGGTTCCATCATCGTCACCATCACGGCCATCCTGATCGCTATCCCGCTGGGCATCGGCACCAGCCTGTACATTTCGGAAGTCGCCTCGGTATGGATCAAGAATATTCTGAAACCGATTATTGAGATCCTGGCCGGGTTACCCTCCGTGGTCTTGGGGTTCATCGGCATCCAGGTAGCGGCCCCGCTGCTGCGTGAAAGCCTGAACCTGCCCACCGGCCTTTCGGGGCTCACCGGCGCCATTCTGCTGGCTTTCATCGCCACTCCAACGGTGGTTTCCATTTCAGAGGATGCACTCAACACCGTGCCGGCATCCTACCGTCAGGCGGCGCTGGCGCTGGGCGCCACCAAATGGCAGACCCTTTGGAATATCACCCTGCCGGCGGCAAAATCGGGCGTGCTCACGGCGGTCATGTTGGGCATTGGGCGCGCCATCGGTGAAACCATGGCGGTCATGATGGTCACCGGCAATGCACCCGTCATGCCGCACGGCCTGGATGCGATTTTTCTGCCCATCCGCACCATGACCGCGACGATCGCCTCGGAAATGGGCGAGGTCGCCTCGGGCAGCCCGCATTACCAGGTGCTGTTCTTCATCGGTATCATCCTGTTTTTGCTCTCGCTGACGATTAATGTTGTCGCCTCGTGGGTCAGCACCCGCGGTCCCAAGCGTTCCGAGCGCTCGCTCTCCTGAGGAATTTCCTGCGATGGAAGATGGAATTAAGCCCAACCCCATTCTAATCAGCTCGCACCGCCAGGAAACGGTCGCGCTCTGGCTGCTGCGGCTCATTACGCTGATTACGGTATTGCCCATTCTGGCGGTCGTGATCTATATCATCGTGAAGGGCGCGCCGTCCATTTCCTGGGAATTTATTACCGCCTTTCCGCGCAATGGCATGCGCGAGGGTGGAATCTGGCCGGCAATTGTGGGCACGTTCTACCTCACCCTCGGCACGGCCGTTTTTTCCGTTCCGCTGGGGATCGCGGCAGGCATTTACCTGGCCGAATACGCGCCGGAAAACCGCTGGACGCGCCTAATTCGCATTGCCATCATCAACCTGGCCGGCATTCCATCCGTCGTTTATGGTCTGTTCGGGCTGGGCGTGTTCGTGCTCTTTTTGAACTTTGGCACCAGTATTCTGGCCTCCTGCCTGACGCTCTCCATCATGACGCTGCCAACCATCATCAGCACCACTGAAGAAGCCTTGCGGCAGGTGCCGTATTCATTCCGCGCGGTCAGCCGCTCGCTGGGCGCCACGCACTGGCAAACCACCTGGCGCATCGTGCTTCCGCAAGCCGTGCCGGGCGTGCTCACGGGCGTGATCCTCGGTCTGGAACGCGCCGCCGGCGAAACCGCGCCGATCCTGTTCACGGGCGTCTCCTTCTTTCTGCCGCAATTGCCGCAATCGGTGTTCGACGCCACCATGGCGCTGCCCTATCACATCTTTGTCATCTCCACCTCGGTTCCCGGCATGTCGGTGCAGATTCAATACGGCACCGTCCTGGTATTGCTCTTCTTTGTGTTGGGCATGAATTTGCTCGCTTCGCTGGTGCGCATTCGCGCCCGCGCCCGGCGCCAATGGTGACCCATGGATAAGATCGTCATCGAGCACCTCAACCTGAAGTATCAGGACGGCACCGAAAGCCTGCGCGACGTCAACCTGACCATTGCGGCTAATGCCATCACCGTGCTCTTCGGCCCGGCTGGCGGCGGCAAATCCAGCCTGCTGCGCGTGCTGAACCGCCTCAATGACCAATCCGACGTTGCCGAGCTGACCGGCAAGGTGCTGTTGAACGGCCAAAACATCCTCGACCCCGGCGTGAACCCGGTGGAGTTGCGCCGCAAGGTGGGAATCGTTTTCTCGCGCCCGGTGCCGCTGCCGCTGACCATTTATGAAAACGTGGCTTACGGCCTGCGTTTGATGGGTGAAAACCGCAAGGACCGCCTGGATCGGGCAGTGGAACAGGCTTTGCGCGAGGCTGTGCTGTGGGATGAGGTGTATGACCGCCTGCGCGATCCCGCCATCGCCATCTCCGGCGGGCAGCAGCAGCGCCTGTGCCTGGCGCGCGTGCTGGCGCTCGGCCCGGAAGTGATCATGCTCGACGAGCCCACCTCAGCGCTCGACCCTGTCTCGACTTCCAAAATCGAAAGCCTGATGCAAGAACTCAAGCAGCGCTTCACCATCATCTGGGTGCCGCACAACGTTCAGCAGGCCGCGCGCATGGCCGATTACGCGGCTTTCTTCCTGCAGGGTGAATTGGTGGAATTTGCCGCGGAAAAGCGGCTTTTTGTCTTCCCAAGGGACAAGCGCACCGAGGATTACGTCGAAGGCAAGTTTGGGTAACCCACGCGGGCACGGAACATCTTGCCATCCGCCGGGAGTTCTGCTATAATCTCATTCGCTACGGGCGCGTAGCTCAGTTGGTCAGAGCGCACGGTTCACATCCGTGAGGTTCGTGGGTTCGAGCCCCTCCGCGCCCACAATTCATCCCCCACTGCCGCCAACGCCGGGCGGCAGTACTTTT
>CALMIB010000404.1 GCA_937863945.1 uncultured Longilinea sp. | reverse complement strand
GGAAATGCGCCAGGAAAGGCTCAAAAAGCCCTGCCCGTCCTGGTGCAGTTTTTCCATCTGGCCGCGCGCATCCTGCCAGCTCAACAGCAGTAGCCCGGCCACCAGCAGCAATGCCGCCGCGCGCAGCCAGGCGGGTCTGCGTGCCACCGCCTGCCACAGCCAGCCCAGCAGGAACAGGATGCCGGACAGCAGCGTGGGAACGATGATACGGTATTCGAACTCGGTGCTCGAGTCCATGAAGGTCATGGAGGCCAGGATGACGGCCGCGTAGCCCAGGGCGTACAGCCCATAGAGCAGCAGCGCCGGCTGCCGTGCCGGATACCCGGCCGTGTTCGGGCGCCAGGCGCGTTTCAAGGCCAGCAGCGTACCCGCCGCCACTAATGCCGCAATTAACGCCGCGCCGACCCACCAGCCAGCCACAGCCGGCAATTTGGGCATGAACCAGGACGGCATCCACCACGTCCAAAAGTTGTGGATGCCGGTTTGCGCTTCCACGGCGTTGATCGGGTGAAAGGCCATCAAGCGGTTGGTGGTATTGCCGGTGAGCGACAGGTTGCGCAGCGACCAGGCGACCACGCCCGGCAGGCTGAAGGCCAGGAAAATGCCGGCCGAACGCAGCTTTTGCTTCCAGCCGGGCAGCGCCGCCAGCAGGGCCACCAGCACCGCGCCGTACACCGCCAGCCCGACGTAGCGCGTCAGGTAGGCGTAACTGGTCAGCAGTCCCGCCGCGGCCAGCAGGGGCCAGCGTCGGTTTTCCATATAGATCGCCGCAAGCAGCAAAGCCAGCCCTGAAGCGGCCAGGTAGAGCGGCTCGGACAGCAGGTAGGCATGCACGTAGATCATCACCTCAGAGGTGACCACCAACAGCCCACCGAGCAGCGCCGCGCCGCGCGAGCGGGTCATCCACCCCAGGGTCAGCCCGCCGATAAGAACATTGAACCCGAACAGCAGCAGATTAAGCAAACGCGCGGCGCGCTGCACTTCCAGCCCGCTCAGGTTCACCACGGCGATGGCGAGTGAATAGCCGGGTGGAAAATGCGTGAGCGGCTTCACTTCGCCGCCGCCGGAGGTGTAGCCATAGCCCGCGCCGGCGCGAAGATTCTGCGCTCCGGCCAGGTACGCCGACGAATCATTGGTGAGCCCCAGGCCGATTGGCGTACTGTACTGGATGATCCATACGCCGCCGGCCGCCAGGCCGATCAGCACCAGGGCAGTGATCCAAAACTCCAGGGGCGAACGCGGCTTTGCCATACTCATGCCCGCCCGGAGTAATATTTGAACGCGTCCAGCGCCAGTTGCTGCACGCGCAGGCCGTCATCCAGCGAGCAAACCGGCTCGGCGCGCCCGCCGGCAAGGTCGATAAAATGGCGCATCTCGTCCAAGAACAGGCTGTTGCGCTCAAAGCCGTCCGGCACGGGGTAATGCTCCCAGGCGGCCGTTGAAACGCGGAAACAATGCAGCCCGCCGTCGGCGTTGTCCCAGCGCAGCGTGCCCTGCGTGCCGATGATCTCCAGCGTGTGACTGGCGGGCTGCTGCACGTAATTGAGGTGCAGGCTGCCCAGTGTACCTCCCGCGAAACGCAGGCTCACCTCGGCGGTATCCTCCACCGGGATACCCAGGTCGCCCAGCGTGCCAACCTGCGCGCCGGCCACTTCGGCTTCGCCCAGCAACCAGCGCAGGTAATCAAAGGGATGCGTCAGCGTGCGCACCACGCCGCCGCCCAATTCCGGCCGCGCGGCGTAACTCTGGCGGTAATCTTCCCAGGGGTGCCAGTTGGGCAGGTATTCACCCCAGTGCGCGCGAGCGAACACCGGCCGGCCGATGGCGCCCTCCCGCAACAGTTCGGCCGCCTTGCGCAGCCCCGGGTGGAAGCGGAATTGAAAACCCACCAGCAGCCTGCCGCCGCCGCGCGCCAGCGCGGCGCTCAGTTCGGCAGTGCCTTCCAGCGAGTCGGAGACCGGTTTTTCCATCAGGATATGGCAGCCGGCTTCGGCCGCCGGGATGGCGACCGCCAGGTGCAACGCGGTCGGGTTGGCTACGATGACCGCGTCCGGGCGCTGCGCCAGGGCGGCACCCAGGTCGGTCTCCACCTGGAAGCCCGCCAGTTGAGCTTCCGGCAGGGTGCTGTGACCGGTGTGATAAACCAGAATATCCTTTTCGCCTAACGCCAGCAAATTGCTCAAATGCCTGCGCCCGATGGAGCCGAATCCGGCGATTAAAAATTTCATAGCAGCCTCAGGAATTGACGACCTTGTAAAGCTGGTTGTACAGCCCGTGGATCACGCGCTTGCCAAACGGCAGGCGGTAAAGCGCGTTCAACAGGCCGCTCGCCGGGCGGCTGGATTTGACGCTCCGGCTCTGCAATTGAATTCCGCTCCGCTCGGCCAGCGCCAGCACCTCGGGATCGAGCAGGTTGCCCATCAGGCGCACGGTCTGGCGTCCGGTGCACAGGCGCAGGTAGCCCAACCGGTCGATGGTCAAATCCATCTCCACCATCTTGCCCATCAGCAGCCCGGTCCATTCCTGCGGCAGCGCCTGCAGAATGACCTCGCGCGGGGCAACGAACTGAAAATGGTGCGCCGAAACCCAGGCCTGCACGTCATGGTAGGTGACGCGGATGTCCTCCAACCCGGCCACCTCAGCATCGTAGCGCTCCTGCGAGCGCCCGCTGTTGACGCGGTATTCCTCTTCCCAGATGGCCGGCATCAGCAGGCCGCGTTCGGTGGCAACCCCCGGCTGGTCCAGGAAGGCCAGCGTGGAGTCGATGCGGTTCTTCATGCGCTCGCGGATGTAAAAACCGGTCACCGCGCCCACGTTGGGGTAGGTGTCGATGATCCGGACGTGCTCCTCCAGCCAGCCGGGCAGGAAGAAGACGTCGTCGTCGGTGTAGGCGATGATTTCGCTCTGGCAGGCCTTGAAAATAGTCTGCAGGGCGGCCGGTTTGCCGATGTTTTTACTGGAAAGAATTAATTGCGTGATGCGCCCTTCGTCGCGCAGCCCGCGCAGGTAATCGACCACCGGCG
The DNA here is from genome assembly GCA_937863945.1 of uncultured Longilinea sp. Lineage (GTDB taxonomy): Bacteria > Chloroflexota > Anaerolineae > Anaerolineales > Anaerolineaceae > Longilinea. The sequence continues at coordinate 229 of CALMIB010000404.1, read as the reverse complement.
CGCAGGAGCCGTTGTCAAACACCCACAGGTCAAACGGCATGCCGGTGTTGGCCAGGATCGATTCAATCGTCATGCGGGTCACGTCCAGGCGGCTTTCAAAGTAACCGGTCTGGTGCGGCAGGTGCGTCAGCACCGCCACGGTGACCCGCGCGGGATGGTAGTCGGTCGTACGCGACCGCGAAGGGTTGATGCCGTCTCGTGCCATATTGCTCCTAGCGGTCCTTTTTCC
>CALMIB010000403.1 GCA_937863945.1 uncultured Longilinea sp. | reverse complement strand
AAAAGTTCATCGGTCGGCGGGAAATATCCTGCTCGAATCAGCCCAGCCCAGCCTGGTTAGCCGGGAAACCGGTATTCCAGGGCTGGAAATTATCCCTGCCAATAATGAAATGGTTTACACCGAACGCTATCTTCCCAGCCGCCCAGGATATGAAACCGTGTTGCGTAAAGCCCTGCAAGATCCCGCGCTGGACTATGATTTCATCATTCTCGATTGTCCGCCATTTTTGGGCGCTGTTACCATGAATGCGCTTTCAGCATCGAATTTGCTGTTGATGCCGACGCAGGCGGAATACTTCTCGGTCTATGCATTGCGAAATATGATGTATTTGATTCGGCGGGTGCGCGCGCAAACCAACCCGCAGCTCACCTACCGGCTGCTCATCACCATGTTCGACCGGCGCAACCGCATCCACAGAACCCTCTCGGAACAATTGCACACCACATTTTCGGATGGTTTGCTTCAGACGGTTATCGAAACGGATACGCGGTTACGCGAAAGTCCCATAGCCGGGCTTCCGGTCATCTACCATTCACCGAAAACTCGATCTGCCGTTCAATACAGGGCGCTGGCACAGGAGATTATGGAATATGTCAAAGAAACAACTGCAGAGCCGGCTTAATAACCTGTTTGCGGACCTGGAAGTTGTTGGCGTTGAAGAGCCAACAGCCCGTCCTGTCCTTGCACAGACCTGGTCATGGGAATGCAACGGACAGGGGGATTACACCCGGATCGGAGAGGAAGTACGGTCCATCCTGGGGCTTGAAGCTGCCAGTTTCCTGGGTCAGTCTCTCTTCACGTTTGCGCTTACGCCCCAGGCCGTGCCAAAGGTGCGGGCTGCGTTTCACCAGGGTATTTTTCCAACAGAACTTCCTGTTCAATTCGTTACGTCAGAAGGCATGATTGTTCCGGTGCAAATTTCTATTTTCGCACGGCCTTCATCGAATAGCCACTCTTCCGGGTATTATGGCTATGCGCAGGTTATCCATGAAGAATATGCTTTCCTGAATAAACAGGCGCCCATTACCGAGACGATCATTAAACCGCCAGCACCGCCTGCCCCCAGGCCGAATGGGCATAAAACCCGGCAAACACCGAAAACAATCGAGCCGCAGTATGCTATTCCTGAAAAACAGGCCGAGTACCCGGCAACCAGGAAACCTTCCAGGCAGACGGAGCAAAAACAGCCCTCTCTGAAATCTTCCCATGGATCGCAACCGGCTGTCATTTCAATTCCTGTTTCCTTGCGCGATCAAGGGGCCGCCCGCCTGGATATCTTTTCAGACGATCATCAACGCCAATGGACCGAAGATGACCGTCTCTTGATCGAGGAAGTGGCCTCGCAATTGGAACTGGCTATAGAAAACGCGCAATTGTATGCCGAAGTCCAACAGGAACTTGGCGAAAGAGTTCGGGCTGAGCAGGAAATTATGCGCCGCAACCAGGAGCTTTCGGCGCTGAACCAGATGAGCCAGCAGTTGAGCAAACTGGCCTCGCATGCCGAAATCTACAACGAAATTGCGGCTATGCTTGGGCAGGTGTTTGAGTTTGACCGGTTGACCATCGCTTCATTCGACGCCAAATCCGAGGTGCTCAATTTCCCGGCGGTTGTTGAGACGCAGGAAAAGCTGCCGCCAGAAACCCGCATCCTGGCGAGAAATCTGGCCGATTCGCTGCTTCATTCCGGAAAAGGCCTGCTGATCGGCAAGAATGTCAAAGCCGCGCTTGAGGAAAAATCGATTAACGCAGGCACGGTTGTACCGCAATCGCTGGTTGCCGTGCCAATGTCCACCGGTGAAAACGTGATGGGCGCAATCATCCTGGAAGATTACTCCCAAAAAACTCCCTACACCCCCACCCACCTGGACCTATTATCCACAGTAGCTACACAGGTTGCCATCGCGCTCGAAAACGCCAACCTGTTTGAAGAAATCCGCACCGCCCTGGAAGCAATTGAAAACAGGGAGCGGTATCAGGCCAATGTGGCCCGCGCCGTGGCCGTCCTGACGGAAAACGGCACCCGTTCGCTGCCAGACATGCTTGCGGCCCTCTCCGAAGCTGCCTTACCAGGCCGTGTGTACTTTGCCCAGGTGAAAGAAGAAGAACACGGACAATACTGGCGCACGGTTTCAGAATGGGTAAAAGAAGGCCAGACAGCCAAACCTGAAAAAAACAAGATGCAATTGATGCCGGTGGCGCTGTTCCCGAATTGGGCAACCATTTTGAAAGACAAGGGATGGGTTTCCATCCTCGCCAGCCAGGCATCCGGCTCAGAAAAAGAGTATCTGGCTTCACAGGGAATTCAATCGACTCTGCTGCTTGCGGTGACGGGCAAAACGTCCACCCCAAGCTTCATCGCGTTCGATGACTTTGAGAAGGAACGCGAATGGGTCGTAGAAGAGGTCAACGTCTTACGCGTGGCAGCGGATGCACTGGCAAACACCTTCATCCGCGAAGACCTGCTCGGACAATTACAATCCTCGCTGGATGAATCCGAAGGGCTGTACAATGCCAGCCACCGCCTCGCCCTCGCCAACGATCAGCAGGAAATGGTCGCCGCCATCACGCTGGGCATCCACATCCCGGCGATTAACCGGGCCGTGTTGGTGCTATTTGACCACGACCAGTTGGGCAACCTTTTGCATCTGGAAGTCACCGCCAACTGGTACAGCGGATGGGGAACGCCGCCTTCGGCGGTTGGCACCGAATTCGTCCGCACAGTTTACGAACGCACGTTCATGACGCCCACGCCCCTGTTCATTGACGATGTCAATGCAAGCCAATTGGATGGTCCAACCCGCGACGCATTCCTTCGCCAGAACGTTCATTCCCTGGCGATACTCCCCTTGTGGGCCGGTAAACAACAAATGGGCGTCCTATTGCTGCAATCAGAAGAAAAGCATCACTTCACCGGCCGTGAAATCCGCTCCTATCCGCCATTGGTCGACCAGATGGCGACGTCGGTGGAAAACATGCGCCTGTTTACACAGACCCAATCCGCACTGCAAGACACCGAGCAGTTGTATCGCATTTCAAATGGCATTGCCCAGGCACGCAACTCCGATGACCTGGTGAATTTGGTGGTGGAGAACCTTTTGCCGCGGGCGGCCAATCGGGTTGGCATCATTGAGATCAAAACCAATGCCAATGGAGATATAGATGAATTTGAGATCATCGCCAGCCAAACCCGTTCAGGTGAAGACCGCTGGCCCCTGATTCATGAACCCGCCAGCATCTTCCCATTCATCCACCAGATGGGCAATGAAATCATGGTCATTAAGGATATCCGCGATGCAAACCTGGATTCAGCTTCGCAGGCGACGCTGGAAAAATATGGCATTCAGGCAGGCGTTTTTGCGCCCCTGCGCTCATCTGGAAAGTTGATCGGCTTATTGACCATCACTTCAAACCGATCCATGGACGCCAGCCCGGATGAAATGCGCGCAATCCAGGTTGCCGCCAACGGCATCTCCGTTGCCATTGAACGCCAACGCCTGCTGGGTGAAGCGCAACGCCGCGCCATCGAATTGCAGACCGCCGCGGAAATCTCCCGCGATACCGCCAGCACGCTGTCACAATCCGAATTGCTCCTTCGCATTGTTAACCTGGTCCGCGAACGCTTCAACTTCTACCATGCTTCCATCTTCCTGTTGGACGAGAGCCGCAATTACGCGATCATTTCCGAAGCGACGGGGGAAGCCGGCGCAGATTTAAAGAAACGCAACCACAGGCTGGCTGTTGGCTCCCGCTCAGTGATCGGAACGGTCACCGTGACCGGTCAACCGTTGGTGGTCAACGATGTGAGCCAATCGGATCTCTACTTCGCCAATCCGTTGCTGCCCGAAACACGCGCTGAACTGGCCATTCCTTTGAAAATCAGCGACCGGATTATCGGCGCTCTGGACATCCAGTCCAGGCAGGCTGGCGCATTCACCGCCGCCGAATTGTCTGTGTTGCAGATTCTTGCCGACCAGATTGCGGTGGGTATTGAAAATGCCCGCGCGTATGAGCTTTCGCAGAGAGCCTTCGAGGAAATGAAGGAAGTGGATCGGGTTAAGAGCCAGTTCCTGGCCAACATGAGCCATGAATTGCGCACCCCACTCAACTCGATCATCGGCTTCTCCCGCGTCATTCTCAAAGGAATCGACGGTCCGATCAATGAGACTCAAACCCAAGACC
>CALMIB010000402.1 GCA_937863945.1 uncultured Longilinea sp. | reverse complement strand
CGTTACAGTTCTCAAGGTCGATTGATGAAAGTCGTTTACCGGTCAAACCGCAGATTGAATTTGCCAACCCAATCGGCCGGATGTATGCCACTTTCAGCTATAACAATATGCAAGACGGCGTTCAATGGACTGCCCTGTGGTATCGGATGCAGGATCTCAAATTGGTCTGCTATGAAACCCAGGCCTGGGCTGGCGGCACCGGCGGCTATGGTTACACTGAATGCGAACCGCTTTCTAATGAGTGGCTGCCCGGTGAATTTGAAGTGCAGATCTTCCTTGGCATGCAATGGGTGGTGTCGGGTCGGTTCACAGTCACCGGAAACCCGCCCACCCCGGCGCCAACGCTGACCCCGACGCCAACGCGCACTTCGACCATTACCCCGGGCCCGTCACCCACGCGGACGGCATCGCGCACCCCGCAACCCTCCAGCACGCCCACCATCACCCGCACACCCAGGCCGTCGGCGACCGTGACGGTCACCTCCACGCGGGCGCCTACCTGGACACCTTCAGCAACCCGGCCTACCAGCACCCGCGCGCCTTCGCCCACCGCGACCCGCTAAATCAGGGTTGGCTAATTGCCAACCGTGTGACCGCGGCGGCGGCTGTATTGGTCCATCTGGTAGCGGCGGATGGTTGCGCGGGCATGATCCAGAGCTGCTGGAATGGGCTTGCCTTCTTTCACCAAATTTTCGCGGGTGGATTGAAGCACTGCTGCGTACAGGCCGACCAATTCAAAGATCGTATCCTCGGCGCTGGCATTCTGTTTTTGAAGCTGGACGAAACTTAGGATTGGAATGGTTTCCAGCATGCGCACAATTTCCCGGTTTCTGCTCTGGTTGCGTAACTCATTCAATACGCGCGGCAGGCTGCGCGCCAGGTTCTCGGAGGTTAGACGATAAGCCTCCACATGCTGGCTCAGGATGACTTCTTCATTCGTTGAGAAGGAACCGATGTCAATCCATTCCAGGTGAACGCCGTGCAGACGCGCGCGTTCCGGGAAGTCGCTGGTAAATCCGCGGAAGAAATTGCTCAATTGCGGGCGGGGGATAAAATTGGGCGCCGGCAGCAATTGTTCGGTGATTGGGGAGAAGAAGCGCTGGAAGCGTGGCCGGCGGGAGTGCTTGCGCTGTCGGTATGGCAGCGGAATGGGTTTGGTATAGGCCATTGGGCGGCGCGGGAGTTGCGGGGCATGCTTTCGTTTTGCCCGGCTGTGTTTTTGATTTGACCAAATCCGGCTTTGAATCGCTTTTTGCATGGCGAGTTGCCTTTGGATTTCGGGTTCACCAATGGCGGCCAGCAATTCGCCAAGCGTATGCTCGCTGATAAACCGGACCAATTCTTCATAAACCAGCGTTTGCATAGCCTGGGACCAACGGTCATCCTTCACATTTTGATAGGTCAGCCAGTAGATGGCTTGCCGGCGGAATGGATACGGACGGCCGAGCGATCCGTTCTCCGATCCGCGCCAGACACTAAAAATAAGTCGAAGATTTTTAACGTTGATGTGTATCCCGTCGCTGGTGCGTGCAGCGATATCGAAGGAAGCGGTTTGGGCGCGCAGGTCGATGATGCTGCGCAACCGCTCGAATCCGTCCAGCCTGGTGGTCGCCGGAAGATATTTGGGCGTGCCCAGCGTGCCATTCGGGCCGGCCATGCGGGCAGTTTGGTGTGCTTCAGGGCCGAGAACGCGCGGAAAATGGCGCAACAGGAAATTCGTTAAATGCTGACGAATGGTTTTTTTATGGCGTTGGATGCGCAGATTCGGACTGACCGGATGGAAGGCACCGTTGATTTTTTCAAAAACTGCGGCGTATTCGACATTTACCTGGACGTTGCATGGTCCGCCGATGCGGATCGCAGGCGAATCCATGTCTTTGCGGGATAAATTCTCGCTATTGATGACCAGTTTATCCATACGCGCCGAGGCAAAGGCTGCGCGGCTGATGAAGCGGCGGCTGATGGCTGTTTTGGGCAGCTCGAAAATATCCATCAGGTAAATGGCGGCAATTTCCTTCGCCAGCCAGGCCGGCAGGAAGAAGGTGATCAGGCGGGTGAGCGTTTCGGGCGCCAGGAAAAAACCAAAGAAGTGGTCCAGCCGCACCAGCACCCAGGCTACGGGCGATGAATACGGGTCCAGAGCCAGGTGGAACAGGCGAACTGAATCATCGTCCCAGGGATGGAACCAGAGCGCCGTGAGGATCCAGGTCAGGATGATGAACAAGCAGAATAGGATGCCGCGAATCTTTCCGGCGGAGTGAGTGGGCGCGAAAATGCGGGCAATGGTCAGTTCGAAAGCCTGGAGGAGCGTGCTGGCGGGTTGCTCAGCGAATTCAGGAGAGGATTGGGGGCCGGCTGCGTCGCTCATAGGTCGGCCTGTTTTTCTACCCAATCGATCAGATCCTGGAGCTGGGCGGTTTCTTCAACTGCCATGCTGTGAAGAGCCGGGTCGCGGTCGCACATTTCCAGGCTGCCGCGCAGCAGGCGCAGGAGCACCTGCCGGCCTGTCAACAGTTCACCGCCGGTTTCAGACAGGAAAGGTTGGCTGGCGCTCTCGGCAAAGCGCGTATGTGCTTCGGTTTGTCCCTGCTTGAGAATGTAATCGCGCTGGCGGTCAACCAGGACCCGCTCCTGGCGCGCCCGGATCAACCACGATGCATTCCAGCGTTTAACCAGTTGGCTTTCCACTTCTTCCGGGATCAGGAGGTTATTAATTTCAACCCGGGTGACCTGGATGCCGCGCTTTTTCAGCAGATGATATTCCCTGCTTTCGATCATCTCGCCGGTTTCGGCGCCAAAATCGTTCATGGCGGTCACGTGATCTTCCATCATTCGCGCGCGGACCATACGTAAAATAGCTGCCGTGGCGCTGGGTTGACCGGCATTGCGCTGAAAAAGTTCATCCAGCGTGAATTTACCGAGGTACTCCCGCCAGACATCGGCGGCCAGATAAGCGGGCAGCCAATCCCATCTGCGTATGCGTTCAGCAGCATCCGGCGGCAGGTTAAGATCTATGTTTTGCCCCAGGATAGCTTTCTCAACCGACTCGGGTCGGAACCCGAACTGCGTGTTTCCCTCTCCCGGTCTGGATTCCAATTTAAAATAGACTGTGATGGTGGAAACGATTTCAATGCCGTCGCGGGTCAATGCCCGGGTCTCGTTTCGTTCACGCTGGCGGGCTTGATATTCGCCGGCGGTCTCCTTTTTGCCTTTCTCGGCAAAAGGCGAAAGCGCGGCATGCAGGGTTGGGCCGATGGTTTGCTTGTGCAGGTGTAAATCCACCACCGACTCAGGCGTGACAGCTTCACGCCGTTTGGTGAACGTCACGCCCGGTCCAATCGCGCGCATGTACTGGGTGGGTTTCTTGAGCAGAGCTGCGCTGGCTGTATCCAGCAGGATGACGCCAGGGCCGTTCTTTTGCTCCTCGCCTTTGCGCTTCTTGATTTCGCCATCAATGATTGAAATTGCCTGGCCGTGCAAACCCAGCGGATAGATCAATAGCCTGAAAAAAGCCTGCATGCGTTCATGAATGGTTTTTACCGGCAGCACAAACTGCGAGAAGAAACCAATCCAGGCGATGGTCAAAAATACGATCACGATGAGATCGAGCAGTGGGGGGGAAGGATTGACCGCCCTCCGGTTCAGGTAAAGATACAGCAGGAAAGCCCCGACGCAGACCCAAAAGGGCCTTCTCCAGGGTGGATTAAAGAGTTTGCGCAGTCTGAATTTCCCCATAAGATGAATTGTATATCACTTTCTTGAATTGCGCGTAGGAAAAAACATTCGGCTCGGCGACTTTTTTTCCGCTTTCCTATGATAGAATCAAAGCATCTGAAAGGCTCCAGGCATGAAAAACAGAGGTGAATATGCTGAGAGCGTTTTTTATTTCATTATCCAAAGCAACATGGGCACAGCGATGGATTACGCGTTGGGGCTTTGCCTGGCGCGCCGCTTCACGCTTCATCGCCGGTGAAAATGGCGAGGAAGCCATTCAGGCGATCAGGCAACTCAACGAAAGCGGCATCCTGGCCACGCTCGACCATCTGGGCGAGAATACGTCGTCTGCGGCGGAAGCGCGCAAATCGACAGACGAAATTTTGCAAGTTTTGGACCAGATTCACATTTCCGGTGTGCGCTCAAATGTTTCAATCAAGCTTTCGCAAATCGGGCTGCTGCTGGATGATGAATTGTGCCAGCAGAACCTGGCCCGTATTTTGCAAAAGGCCCAACTGACCAACAATTTTGTCCGCATTGATATGGAGGATTCCTCGCTCACCGCGAAAACCCTGGATGCTTTGCGCTGGGCCAGGGCGCACGGTTTTTTCAATGTGGGCATTGTCATCCAGTCGTACCTGCATCGCAGCGCGGCGGATGTGCGGTCGTTGATTGAAGAGGGCATCCGAGTGCGCCTTGTCAAGG
>CALMIB010000401.1 GCA_937863945.1 uncultured Longilinea sp. | reverse complement strand
CCTTGGTAGAGGCTTTTTGTTGCACACGCTAAGTTTCTACCAGGGTGCGGCTTTGCTCAAGGGTAAAGCCGCCCTACTTTTTGTCTAAACTAGAAATAAGATAAAATATATCAATATTATTCACATCAGCCCACCAGGAGGGAAAATGAGCGGCTCGGATTGGATCTCCACCCTGCAAAAGGACCTACCCATGGGCATCGGCGCGGTGGCCGCGCTGAGCGTGCTGCTGTTCGTGCTGGCGCGCTACGTCATCGCCCGCGCGCTGACCGGCCTGGCAGCGCGCACCCAATCGAAATACGACGACATCCTGGTGCGCAACCTGCGCCCCAACCGCATGGCCTGGTTCGCGCCCCTGCTGGTGATCTACACCAACGCGTCCCTGTTCCCCGACGCCGAAACGTTGATCGCCAAGGCCGCGCTGTTCGTCATCCTCTGGCTGGCGGTGCTGACCCTGACCGGGCTGCTCAGCGCGGTCAACGATATTTACGAGAGCCGTCCCAGTTACAACGGCGTCAGCATCCAGGGCTACCTGGATATCGCCAAGATCCTCTTCGCGCTGGTCGGCATCATCCTCAGCATCACGCTCATCACCGACGAGTCGCCGGTGGTGCTGCTCACCGGGCTGGGCGCGCTGGCCGCGGTGATCATGCTGATCTTCCAGAACACGATCCTTTCGCTGGTGGCCAGCATCCAGATCGCGGCCAATGACCTGCTGAAGGAGGGCGACTGGGTGGAGGTGCCCAGCTACAACGCCGACGGCGACGTGGTCAACATCAACCTGCACACCATCAAGATCCGCAACTTCGACATGACCTACACGGTCATCCCGACCTACAAGATCGTGGACGTGGCTTACCGCAACTGGCGCGGCATGAAGGAGAGCGGCGGGCGGCGCATCCAGCGCTCGCTGACGGTGGACATGGTTAGCATCAAGTTCTGCGACCGCGCCATGCTCGAGCGGCTGCGCAAGATCGACCTGATCGACGGCTTCTTGAATGAAAAGATCGCGCGGCTGGACGCCTACCAGCGCGAGCACGCCGACCACTTCGACTCGCCGCTGGACGGGCCGCAGCTCACCAACATCGAGGTGTTCCGCGCCTACATCACCGCCTACCTGAAGACGCGCACCGATATCTTTACCGGCGGCGACATGCCCTTCCTGGTGCGCGTGCTGTCGCCTTCGCCCACCGGGCTGCCGGTGGAGCTGTACATCTTCACCAAAACCACCGAGTGGGAGAAGTACGAGGGCATCCAGGCCGAGATTTTCGACCACCTGCTGGCGGCGGCCGGCTCGTTCGACCTGCGCGTGTTCCAGGAACCGACCGGACTGGATTTTTCAACCTTCGGACGGGCTGTGCAGGGATAAGATAACTGCGGAGCGGCAAGGACACGGAGAGGAAGATTTAAAGGAGCCGGCCGGAGAAGTCATTGCGGTTAACCCGGTTCACGGCGCCGGGGCCTCTTTGTGACCAACACGCGGCCATAAAAATGATATTATTACCCGCAGGATGACCTTCACGCACTGGCTGCTAATCGCAATCGTTGGAATCCCGCTGCTGCTGGCGCTGCTTAACCGGCTGCGCGTGGATCTGGCCGCGCTGCTCATGGCGGTGGCGTTGGGTGCGGCGCAGTTGCTGGGCCTGGGCATGCTCGGGCCGGCCGGCACACCGGGCGACGCCGTCAAGGCCATCTCCGGCTTCAGCCAGCCGGTGGTCATCACGCTGATCTCGCTATTCATCCTGACGCGCGGGCTTGAAAAAAGCGGTCTGACCAACTGGCTGGCGCGGCACATCGTGCGCATCGCCGGCAACCGCGAGGGCCGCCTGATCGGGCTGTTTGCCGGGCTGACCGCGCTGCTGTCGCTCTTTATGAACAACCTGGCGGCGGGAGCGCTGGTGCTGCCCAGCGCGATGGAAGCCGCGCGCAAGACCGGCATCCGCCCCAGCAAGTTGCTCATCCCGGTGTCCTTCGGCAGCATGCTGGGCGGTGCGGCCACCTACTTCACCACTGCCAACATCATCATGAGCGACCTGCTGCAGATCGCCACCCCGCCGCAGCCGCCGCTCAACATCCTCGATTTCACCCCCACCGGCGGGTTGATCGCCGTGCTGGGGATTGCCTTCCTGGCGCTGTTCGGCGGCCGGCTGCTGCCCGACCGCGAGCCGGCCGCCGACCTGACCGCAGCGCGCCTGACCGGCGGCGAACTGGGAAGCTTATACGAGCTCGGCGAGCGGCTGTGGGAAGCCCGCGTGCTGGAAAGCTCGCCGCTGGCGCGCCAACTGCTTTCGCAATGCGGCATCGGGGCGCGCTTCGGCGTTTCGGTGGCGGCGCTGCGCCGCGACGCGGCCGGCCCCTTGGTCCCGGCCGCCGACCAGGTGCTGCTGCCGGGAAATGTGCTCTTCCTGATCGGGCGGGAAGAAAAAATGGCCCCGCTGCGCGAATTGGGCCTGGAAATCACGCCTGCCCGGGGCGGCGCGGACGCGCTGCGCGGCATCCCGCTGCTGGAGATCGTGCTGGCGCCGCATTCGCAACTGGAAGGCCGCACGCTCAAGGAGATCAACTTCCGGCAGCAGTACGGCGCCGAGGTGATCGCGCTCAAGCGCACCACGCGCAGCTACCGCACCGACGTGGGCGACATCCCGCTGCGGCTGGGCGATTCGCTGCTGGCGGTCGGGCGCCTGGGGCAGTTCCCGGCGCTGCGCCGCAGCCCTGACCTGATCGCGCTCGAGCCGGACCCGTCGGATCAGCCGGTGGACCGGCGGCAGGCCGGGCTGGCGCTGCTGCTGATCGCCGCGGCGGTGGGCGTTTCGCTGGCGGGCGTGCCCATCTACCTGGCCATGCTGGCCGCGGCCGTGCTGGCCATGATTTTCCGGGTGATGCCGGCGGAAGATGCCTATCACTCGGTGGAATGGCAGGCGGTCTTCCTGATTGCGGGGATGTATGCGGTGAGCCTGGCGATGGTGCAGACCGGGCTGGCTGCCATGCTGGGGCGCGGCATGATCGCGCTGGCGGCGCCGTTTGGGTCGCTGGGCGTGGCCGCCGGGGCTTACCTGCTGACTGCGCTGCTGACGCAGGTGATGGGCGGGCAGGTGAGCGCGCTGGTGACCGGGCCGATCACCATCAGCGCGGCCATCAGCATGGGCGTGAACGCGCAGGCGGTGGCGGTGGCCACGGCCATCGGTTGCTCGGCTTCGTTCATCACGCCAATGGCGCACCCGGTGAACATTTTGATGATTGCGCCGGCCAACTACAAATTCAAAGACTTTGTGCGCATTGGCGTGCCGCTGACGCTGATCAGTTTCGCCGGGTTGCTGGCGGGGCTGGTAATTTTTTGGGGGCTTGGCTCTTAACGGTTGGCCGGTTTGTTGCCTGCTTAGGGATTTGCAAACGGCCTATCTTTTTTCGTCGTGTGGCGACGTCAGTTGCGCTCTTTACCTTCATCCAATCCCTGAGATTGTTCACGGGCATTCTGGCTGGTATTTTGAACCTGGCGCCCTGAGATGAAGACGAAGGATCATTTTTATGGTTTGCGCGGCAAAACAGCGCCCGCTGTGCAGGGGAAGTAGCGACTGACGTCGCCCCTACAAGCAATCGGCGGCCGTTTTGCGGCGGCGCGCGTGCCGGAATGGTGCGTGAAAAAGCGACTGACGTCGCTACTACGAGCGAAGGATGGCCGTTTTGCGGCGGCGCGCGTGTTGGATTGGCGCGGTGGGAAGAAGCGACTGACGTCGCTACTACGGGCATTCATCGATTCGCAGCCAATTGCAAACCGCCAATCGCTAATCGCTATTCAATCTCCCCGCGCAGCCGGCGGGCCAACTCGGCGAAGCGC
>CALMIB010000400.1 GCA_937863945.1 uncultured Longilinea sp. | reverse complement strand
ATGCTTCAGGCAATTGGCGAACGGCCGGCGGCTGCCTATGTGCGCGGCGCGAATGTGAACCGGCTGCGCTACATCTACACGATGATTGGCGGAGCGATGATGGGGTTGGCCGGGCCGATGTACACCTTGAGCGTCAAAGCCGGCTGGAAAGGCACCATCACCGGACTGGATGGGATCGGGTGGATTGCGCTGGCCATTACCATCTTTGGCGGATGGAACCCGCTGCGCGCTGCCCTGGGCGCTTACCTGTTCGCGCTATTGCAATGGCTCGGAATCGTGCTGCAGCCCAGCATGCCGAACATCCCTTCCCAGGTGTTGCAGGTGGCCCCCTTCCCACTGATGATCTTGACTCTGTTGCTGGTGAATATCGGCAACGCGGAGTGGGTGGAACGCTGGCTGGCAGGAATGCCGGAGGGCGTCCGGCGCGTGTTTGCCCGCATCCTGCGCGCGTTGCGTACCTCGCCACCGGCAGCGCTGGGCGTCCCATTCGAAAAGGAGTAAAGCAACACCATGGGTGATTTCCTCGGCTACCATTGCTCGGTTTGCAAGGCAGAATATCCGCCCACCCAGGTGATGTACACCTGTCCGCTGGATGGCGGCAACCTGGATGTTGTGTTGGACATCAAACAACTGAAACAAAAATACCATGTTTCAGATATCACCAGTCGGAAAGAGACCTCCCTGTGGCGCTACCTGCCCTTGCTGCCCGTGCCGCTTCCCCCCGCTGAAGGAACACCCCTGGGCGCGGCCGGTTATACGCCCGTGTATCAGCCGTTGCACCTGGCCGAAAAACTGGGCATGAGCCGGTTGTGGGTGAAGGACGAAAGCCGTAATCCGACCGCTTCCTTCAAAGACCGCGCCAGCGCGGTTGTGGTTGCCCGCGCCATGCAAATTGGGGCAAAGGTGATTGTGACCGCCTCCACCGGAAACGCGGGCGCAGCACTGGCGGGCATGGCTGCGGCAGCCGGCCAAAAGGCAGTCATTTTTGCTCCACGCAGCGCTCCGCCCGCCAAAGTGGCGCAACTGCTGGTGTACGGCGCGCAGGTGATCCTGGTGGACGGTAACTATGATCAGGCTTTTGACCTGACGATTGAAGCTTCGCGTGAATTTGGCTGGTACTGCCGCAACACGGGCTATAACCCGTTCACCGCGGAAGGAAAGAAGACCGCCGCGCTGGAGATCTGGGACCAGCTCCGCCTGGCGGATTCGACCGTCACGGGGAGACCGTTGACTGTTTTTGTGTCCGTCGGCGATGGCAACATTATTTCCGGCATTCACAAGGGTTTCCGCGACCTGGAAGCGCTGGGTTGGCTGGGACAAATGCCGCGGTTGATCGGCGTTCAGGCCGAGGGATCGGCGGCGGTGGCGAATGCCTTCCATGCGGGCAGCGAGATCATTCAACCGGTGCAGGCGCAGACCATTGCTGATAGCATTTCGGTCGATCTGCCGCGTGACGGGGTTCGCGCGGTTCGGGCTGCCAGCCAGACCGGCGGTACCTACGTGACCGTGAAGGACGCCGAAATTTTGGCAGCCATCGCCGATTTGGGCCGGGTGGGCATTTTTGCTGAACCGGCGGGCTCGACCGCGCTGGCCGGCTTGAAGAAGGCGCTTGCGCAAGGCATTGTCAAACCCGACGACCCGGTGGTGGTGATGAACACCGGCAGCGGTTTGAAAGATGTCCGCGCGGCCATGCAGGCGGTGCGTGAAGCGCCGGTGATTGAGCCCAGCATGAGCGCATTGAAAAAACATCTTGAAAGCGTTGTACCCTGAGAAAACCAGGCGCAGCGTGATGGAGGATTGAATTGTCGAACGAACGCCCCACTTTTTCCGTGGTTGCCCCGGTTTACAACGAATCGGGCAGCCTGATGGAGTTTTACCGCCGGACCAGCAGCGTGTTGGAGTCAACCGGTGAAAGTTGGGAATTGATTTTGATTGACGACGGCTCGCAGGATGGTTCCACTGAGATCATCCGGCAACTGGCAAAAGAGGACGAGCATGTGCGGCCGGTAATTTTTGCCCGCAATTTTGGGCACCAAATCGCCGTGACTGCCGGACTGGATTACAGCCGCGGCAAAGCTGTAACGATCATTGACTCGGACCTGCAGGATCCGCCGGAAGTGATCCTGGACCTGGTCGCGAAATGGCGCGAGGGCTACGAAGTGGTTTTCGCGGTGCGGGCCGAGCGCGAAGGTGAAACCGCCTTCAAATTGTGGACAGCCTCGCTGTTCTACCGCGTGATCTACAAGATCACCGATGTGAAGATCCCGATGGATACCGGCGATTTTCGCCTGATGGACCGGCGTGTGGTGGATGTGATGAACCGCATGCGCGAACACCACCGTTTTCTGCGCGGCATGTCAGCCTGGGTGGGTTTCAAGCAAGTGGGCGTGCCCTACAAGCGCATGGCGCGCTTCGCCGGCAGCACCAAGTATCCGTTCAACAAAATGCTCAAGCTGGCCCTAACCGCCATCACGGGATTTTCCTACCTGCCCCTGCAGGTGGCGACCATCCTGGGCTTCATTGCGGCCGGGTTAAGCCTGGTTGCTGCGATCGTGGTCATTATCATGCGCGCCGTCACCGGTGCAGCCTTCCTGGGGCAAGCTTCAACGTTGATCGCGGTGCTCTTCCTGGGCGGCGTGCAACTGATTTCGCTGGGAATTTTGGGTGAGTATATTGGCCGAATTTACGATGAAGTAAAAGGCCGCCCGCTCTATATCGTACGCGAGTCGCCGGACGACTTTTCAAAACCTCAAGGAGAAAATGACAATGGCTAAGATCGATTTATCCGTTATGCCTGAACGCCGCGCGCGCGCGATTCGCCGGGCACGCGAACGCAAAATCGTTATTCCCACCTTTGCGCAGATGTTGAATCCTGAGAAGACTCCAGCGCGGATCAAAGAAGAGCTTAATAAGATCGGCCTTTGGGATGTTCATCCGAACAACCTGTTTCGCATCAACTGGAAAAACGAGCCCAAAGAAGTCGGCGGCGGCTATGGCAAGGTGAATTACATCGAGTTTCCCTCCAGCCTGACCGGCACGCCCGCGCGCATTATGGCGCTGGTTGGCAAGTGGTTTCCCACCGGTGCGCACAAAGTCGGCGCTGCCTTTGGCTGCCTGGTGCCCCGGCTGGTGACCGGGCAATTTGATCCGACCACCGAAAAAGCCGTCTGGCCTTCGACGGGCAACTATTGCCGCGGCGGCGCGTATGATTCGGCGCTGCTGGGCTGCGAATCGATCGCCATTTTGCCCGAGGGCATGAGCCGTGAACGCTTTGAGTGGCTCTCGAAGATCGCCGGGGAAGTCATCGCCACGCCGGGCACCGAATCCAACGTCAAGGAAATCTTCGACAAGTGCTGGGAGTTGCGCC
>CALMIB010000399.1 GCA_937863945.1 uncultured Longilinea sp. | reverse complement strand
ACCAGGTAGTTGGGCGAGATGGCCACCGGGCGCGGGAAGCGCGCTGGATCCTTGTGCGCCAGCATCAGCGCGGTGTTGCCGCCGTCGCTGTAGCCGATCACGCAGGCGCGCTCAATGCCCTTCGCCCGGCAAAAAGCGATCACGTCGTCGCTGATCTGGTCAAAGGTCAGCAGGGTATCCTTCGAGCGGCTCTGGCCGTGGCCGCGCGTGTCGAGCGCAAAGGTGCGGAACGCGGCAAAATGCTCCCGTTGGTAGGATGAAAAAATCCGTTTGCTTTCCGAGTTGCCGTGCAGCAACAGCAAATCCGGCCCGCTGCCGTGCTGGCAGTAGGCCAGGCGGATGCCGGGCAGCTCGATGAATTCGGCGGGCAGTGGACGCATGTCTCTCCCTCCGGCGGCCGGTTTTCACCGGGTCAAATGCGGATTTCACTCACTATAGCACAAATCCGACTCGAAAAAACCGGCGGCTGCGCCCGCTGGAGCAGACCGCCGGGGCGTTGGATTATTTGCGCCAGGGCCATGCCCGCGGCAAGGTGATTATTGAGGTGGGCTGAGCTTGCCCAACGCTGACGACCCGAAGCGTGCCTACCGCCGGCGGCGGCCGCGGCGGTCCGATTCGCCCCCGGAGCGGTGTTCGGGGCGCGGTTGGCTGCGCTGCGGGCGGGGGTGTTCCTCGGCGGGCGGCGCGATGGGGCCGTAGAAATTCTCCTGGTAAAAATCATCCAGCAGCATCGCCAGCAGGCCGTCCTCGTCGTTCTCGCCCAGGCTGCGCGCCAGCGGGGCAAAACGCGCCATGCGCTCGGCCTTCAGTTTGTCGCGGTTGCGCAGGTGCGCTTCGAGCAGTGTGATGATGCGCTCCGAGACCACCTGCTGCACGGTTTCATCCGTGGGCAGCGGGCGCTCTTCGATGGTGAAGCCAAAGCGCGCGCTGATGCGCTTCAACTCGATCTGTTCGAGGATGCTCACCAGCGTGATGGCCGTGCCGCTGCCGCCCGCCCGGCCGGTGCGCCCGGCGCGGTGGATGTAGGCCTCGGGGTCTTCCGGTGGCTCGTACTGGATGACGTGCGACAGCTCGGGCAGGTCGATGCCGCGCGCGGCCACGTCGGTGGCCACCAGGAAGCGCAGCGTGCCCTGGCGCACCCGCCCCAGCACCGCCTCGCGCGCCGCCTGCGACAGGTCCGAGGTCAGCAGGTCGGCGTCGTAGCCAAAGCGCTTCAGCACGGTGGCCACGTATTCGACGTGCACCTTGGTGTTGCAGAAGATGATGGCCGACTGCGGGTTTTCCACCTCGATGATGCGCACCAGGCTGCGGTCCTTGTCCATGCCGGGCACGGTGTAAAAGACGTGCTCGGTCTCGGTGACGTGGATGTGATCGCTGCTCAGGTTGATGAAGCCCGGGTCGCGCATGAATTGCCCGGTCAGGCGCATCACCTGCGGCGGGAAGGTGGCCGAGAACATATAGGTGCTGATGGGCTGCTCGGGCAGGTAGCTCTTCACCCGGAGCATATCGGGGTAAAAGCCCATCGAGAGCATGTGGTCGGCCTCGTCAAAGACCAGGTAGCGCAGGTTCTTCAGCGACATCGAGCGCCGCAGCAGGTGGTCGAGGATGCGCCCGGGCGTGCCGACGACGATGTGCGCGCCGGCCTTGAAGGCATCCAGTTGGGCACGGTAGCCCACGCCGCCGTACACGGCGGTCACGCGCACGCCGGTGGTGCTGCCCAACAGTTCGGCCTCACCGGCCACTTGCAGGGCCAGCTCGCGCGTGGGCACCAGCACCAGCGCCTGGGTGGCGTTCTCCAGCGGGTTGACCATCTCGAGCATCGGCAGCAGGTACGCGCCGGTCTTGCCGCTGCCGGTGCGCGACTGGATCATCATGTCGCGCTGCGAGAACAAATAGGGAATGGCCTTGGCCTGCACGGGCATCAGCTCGTTCCAGCCGGCCAGCGCGGCGCCCTGGCGCAGTTTTTCGGGCAGGTCGGCCAGTTTGGCCTCGGGGAGCACTTCCAGCGGGCTGCCGGGGGCAGACGGGTTCAATTCGTCCATAGGGTGGTTAGCTTTCTCTTGTCGTTGAATGTAGGTTTATCTTCTCAGTTCATTGTAACGGTTTAACCCGGCCGGGGAAAGAGGTTTATGCCTGCCCGCCGGGCTGTGCGCGTATTACCCTGCCCACCGCCATGCAGGCTGTTGAGAACAGGCTCGGCGTTGGCAAGAAGGTCAGCCGCATCATGATGCGGCTGGGCGTCACGCTCCACAGCAACGGCGCGGTTATCCACATGGCCATCACCCTCACCACCATCGCACATTGGTTTCGCTCTCCATTGTGGTGCCGCAAATGGGCCTGCCCTGTAAGGGCCACGTGAACGGGCTGCCCGGGAACGGTCGTGTGGACAGCCTGTTGGCGTTTAAACTCACCGGTCCGGCGAACGAATGCCCGCCGGACCGGTTGTTTTTGGATCAAGTGGACGCGGCGGTCAGCGCGCCAGGTCAAAGCGGTCGAGGTTCATCACCTTGTTCCACGCGGACACGAAGTCGCGCACGAACTTTTCCTGCGAGTCGGCGCAGGCGTACACCTCGGCCAGCGCGCGCAGTTGCGAGTTGGAGCCGAAGATCAGGTCGACGCGCGTGCCGGTCCAGCGCAGCTCGCCGGTGGCGCGGTCGCGGCCCTCGTACACGCCCTCGGCGTCCGCGCTGGGCTGCCAGGCCGTGCGCATGTCGAGCAGGTTGACGAAGAAATCGTTGCTCAGCGTCTCAGGCCGCTGGGTGAACACGCCGTGCTGCGCCTGGGCGTAATTGGCGTTCAGGGCGCGCAGCCCGCCCACCAGCACGGTCATTTCGGGCGCGGTCAGGGTGAGCAGTTGGGCGCGGTCCACCAGCAGCTCCTCGGCCGACATGCTGAAGCTGCCCTTGAGGTAGTTGCGGAAGCCGTCCGCTTTGGGTTCGAGCACGGCGAAGGAAGCCACGTCGGTCTGCTCCTGCGAGGCGTCCATCCGGCCGGGGGTGAAGGGCACGGCCACATCGAAGCCAGCCTGTTTGGCGGCCTGTTCGACCGCGGCGCAGCCGCCCAGCACGATCAGGTCGGCCAGCGAAACCTTCTTGCCGCCGCTCTGCGCGCCGTTGAAGTCCTTCTGGATGCCTTCCAGCGCTTGCAGCACTTTCTGCAACTGCTCGGGCTCGTTCACGTCCCAGTCCTTTTGCGGGGCCAGGCGGATGCGCGCGCCGTTGGCGCCACCGCGCTTGTCGGAGCCGCGGAAGGTGGACGCCGAGGCCCAGGCGGTGGCCACCAGCTCGCGGATCGACAGGCCCGCGGCCAGGAGTTTGGCCTTGAGCGCGGCGATGTCGGCTGCATCGATCAGTTCATGGTCAACGGCCGGGATGGGATCCTGCCAGATCAGCTCTTCGGCGGGCACTTCAGGCCCCAGGTAGCGCGCGCGCGGGCCCATGTCGCGGTGGGTCAGCTTGAACCAGGCGCGGGCAAACGCGTCGGCGAACAGGTCGGGGTCTTCCAAAAAGCGCCGGGCGATCTTTTCGTATTCGGGGTCAAAGCGCAGGGCCAGGTCGGTGGTCAGCATGGCGGGGGCGTGGCGTTTGGTGGGGTCGTGCGCGTCGGGCACGGTGTTGGCGCCCGCGCCGTGCTTGGGGGTCCACTGGTACGCGCCGGCCGGGCTCTTGGTCAGCTCCCACTCGTAGCCGAACAGATTCCACAGGAAGTTGCTCGTCCAGCGGGTGGGCGTCGTCGTCCAGGTGACTTCGAGGCCGCTGGTGATCGCGTCGCCGGCCTTGCCGCTGCCGTAAGCGCTCTTCCAGCCCAGTCCTTGCTGCTCGATCGGGGCGGCTTCGGGCTCGGGGCCCACCAGCGCGGCATTGCCGGCGCCGTGGGTTTTGCCGAAGGTGTGCCCGCCGGCGATCAGTGCCACGGTTTCTTCATCGTTCATCGCCATGCGCGCGAAGGTCTCGCGGATATCGCGGGCGGCGGCCAGCGGATCGGGCTTGCCGTTGGGGCCTTCGGGGTTGACGTAGATCAGGCCCATCTGCACCGCGGCCAGGGGATTCTCGAGCTGGCGGTCGCCGCTGTAGCGCTTGTCGTCCAGCCATTTCTTCTCGCTGCCCCAGTAGGTCTCATCCGGCTCCCACACATCCTCGCGCCCGCCGGCAAAGCCGAAGGTCTTGAAGCCCATCTTCTCCAGGGCGCAGTTGCCGGCCAGCACCATCAGGTCGGCCCAG
>CALMIB010000398.1 GCA_937863945.1 uncultured Longilinea sp. | reverse complement strand
GGCAGCATGGAAATGAATTCGACCAGCGACCTCAATTTTGGCAGCCGCAGGCGGATCCAGTAAGCAGTGGGCACCACCAGGATGACGCTCACCAGAATGGTGAACAGCGCAATGATCAGCGAAAATCGAATGGTCGCCCAGAAGCTGGGATCCTTAAAGACGTTGAGGTAAGCCTGGAAAGATAAGATGCCTTTCCGGGCGCGCAGCGAAAAATCAAACGTGGAAATCAACGGCAGAAGGAAATACAGCGTGCCAAGGATGATCCACAGCCAGGACCAAAAGGAGCTTCGCTTCATTGCCGCAGCCACCTCTCACTCCTGCGCCGCAGGAGATAATAGACCGCCATCATCAGCGACATCACCACCACCATGCCAACTGCCAGGGCATAGCCCAGGCCCGGGTTATACAGGATATCGCCTTTGATCTGCGACCCGATCACAATGGTCACCAGGTTGATAAAACCGCCGGTCAGCGAGTAGGCGGTGGCATAGGCGCCGAAGGAATTGCCAAAAAGCAGGATCATTCCGCCGAGAATCGAGGGCATCAAAATGGGCAGCGCCACCCGGCGCAAATACAGCGAATGCGAAGCGCCCAGGTTCTGGGCAGCCTCCTGCCATTCTTTCTTCAGCCCATCCAGGGCCGGCGTGATCACCAGGATCATCAGGGGAAACTGGAAAAACAGGTAGGTCAATGACAGTCCCCAGAAGCTGTACAGGCTGAAGCCCTGCTCATATAAATTCAAGCCGAATAGATTCTTAAGCAGCACAGTCACCAGCCCGGTGCGGCCGAGCGTGGCAATGAAGGCAAAGGCCAGGGGAACGCCGGCAAAGTTGGAAGCCACGCCCGAAAAGGTCAGGATGGCCGAGCGCACGCCGTTGGGAAGTTTGCCCACGGTGATTGAATACGCCATCAGAAATCCCAGCAGTCCGCCGCCGATCGCAGTGGTCATGCTGATGCGGATGGTCACCCAGTAGGCGTCCAGGATCGAAGGTTCCAACAACCCCAGGAAGTTTCTCAGCGTCAGGTTGCCATCGTTATCCTGAAACGCATGCACCAGCAGGGTGACCGACGGCAGGACGATGAACAGAAAAGCAAAAATGAAAAATGGAATGACCCCGACCCAGTCGCGCAGAAATGAAAAATTGGGACGCGCCTGACGCGCGTCCCTTTTTTCTTTCAAATCCGAAGTTTGTTTATTTAACATCTGCGCCAACTGCCGCCATCCATTGGTCGGCAATTACCTGCTTGGCGGTATTGATCTGGTCAATGGTCGGGAAGGCGACCGGGCCGGCGAAGCTGGGCAGCTTGGACAGCAGATCGTCGGGGATGACGTTGCGCGACTGCATGTCATTGAAGCGAATCGGGTGGCAGTAGCCCTTGAGCCAGATATTTTGACCTTCGTCGCTGTACAGGAATTCCATCCACAGTTTGGCGGCGTTGGGGTGCGGGGCATAGGCAGAAATGGCCTGGATGTAAATGCCGGCGATGGTGCCTGACTGCGGGTAAACAACCTCAATGTTCGGGTTGCCTGCCAGGGTATCCTTATCGGCCAGCGCACTGTAGTCCCAGCGCAGGATGACCGGGGTTTCGCCCTTGGCAACGGTGGCCTGCTTGGCAATGACGGGAACAAAATTGCCGGCGTCATTGAGCTGCTTGAAGAAGTCCAGGCCGGGCTGCACGTTATCCAGCGAGCCGCCGTTATAAATGGCTGCCGCATAAACGCTCATCTGCGCCTGAGCCGAAGCGCGCGGGTCACCGGCCAGGGCAACCTGTCCCTGGTATTCCGGCTTGAGCAGGTCAGCCCAATCCTGGGGCACATTGGTAACGGCATCTTTGTTGACTTCGAAGGCCATAATTCCGTAGTAATCGCCGTACCAGTAGCCATCCGGATCCTTGGAGTCGTCCGGAATGGAATCCCAGGTGGACACCTTGTAGGGCTGGACCAGCTTTTCTTCGATTAGCTGCGGGCCAAAGCCGTAGCCCACATCAATCACATCCGGCGCCTGCGGGCCTTTGTTATCCTTGTTGGCTTTAATGGCTTCGATCTCATCGGCGGAACCGCCGTCCGGGTTCAGCTCATTGACGGTGAGGCCGTATTTGGCCTTGAAGGTTTCAATTGCTTCGCCATAATTGCACCAATCGTGCGGCAGGGCAATGGTGGTCAGAGAGCCTTCGGCCTTAGCGGCGGCAATCAGGGCATCCATTTCGCTTAACTGGGCGGAGGGTGGGGTGGTTGCGGCAGTGCTGCTGCAGGCCGAGAGGAGCATGGCCGCCATCAGCACCGGCGAAAGGAAAGAAAACAGTCTGGAAATACGCATTTGAATTCTCCTTAAGAATTGAGTAAAAAAACCAGGCAAGCCTGTGCTTGCCTGCCGTTACCGTGGATACGAACATTCGCCCCAACCCACCGCTTTGGATGGATCACGATGATTGTGCTTGCGTGCAGTAGGCCGGAATAAACGATGGATGACATATACTGTTTACTTCTACCGACCAGGTCAGGGATTTATATCATCATAGCAGGATTGAAGATGGCTGTAAAGTGGGCGACCCGGATCAAATCCAAGCATAGCCTGCCAGGATTAAGGGCGAATCATGGACTGTTTAAATTTTGGTTAACGTTTATTGTTTTTAGAGAAGATAACGCCGCGCCGCCGGATTAAGCCCAGCCGGGGTGTACAAAAGGCCCGGGGCCGGCCAGCCACCCTGATGGCGCCGTTCTCCAGACCGAGCACCGCTTCATCTGTGGTCTTTGACCTTGCGCTGCACAGTTTCAACAAGACGAAACCACAGGATATCGGCGGCAATGTCAAACGCTCTGCCAGGACAGGCAAGCACGTACATCAAAACAATATTCCTTTTTGAGTGTCAATTGGGTTCTCAATTCGATGGGAATCACAAAAATACTTCATGCCATTTCCTGTAGTTCAATTCTGCCGGAGGTAAAAAAATGCCCAGCTCACCTTTCATCGCCCTGGAAACGATCAATGGAATCGTGCGGAATGTTGAGGGCCAGGTATCCTCCGGTGGCGGATTCTTTATTTCCGAAGAGTGCATGCAGGCCTGGATCGCGTTCTTCCAGAAGCCGTCGCCTGACGAACTCGAACGGCGGGAATGAGCGCGAAGGGCGCGTTTCTGAAAATACCCTACAGAATTTTCAGCATTCAGCATTCACCCTTCAGCAATTCCTACGCCGCCCGCCACACCTCATAATGCCCCAACCTGCCGCCGTGGCCGTCGGAGTCGTACGTCTCGACGACCTCGAAGCCGGTCAGCGCGGCCAGGTGGGCCAGCTCGGCGGGCGTGAAGCGGTGCACGTAGCGCAGGCCGGTCTGCTCGGGCTGGCCGGGCAGGGCATAGCGCCAATCGAGCAGCGTGTCGCCGGGCTGCACCTCGGCGTCCGTCAGGCCGACCGTCTCCCAGGGCTGCACGCGCGCCATCAGTTTGGGCGAGTGCTGAAACTGCCAGTTGGAATGGATGAACAGCCCGCCCGCGGGCAGCAGCGCGCGCACCTGCCGGGCCACGCGCGCGCGCAGTTCCTCGCCGGGCAGGTGGTGCAACGCGGCGAAGCACAGCACCCCGTCAAACAACCCGTCCGGCGCCCACTCACCGGCCAGGTCGCCCGCCTGGTAGCGCAGCTCCAGCCCGGGCGGCGCGATGCCGAGCGTTTCACGGCGCGCCTCGGCCAGCAGCGCCTCGCTCGAGTCGATACCCAGGTAGAGGCCCTGCCGCCCGCTCTTGGCCCATTCCACGCCCAGCGCGCCCGAGCCGCAGCCCAGGTCCAGCCAGCGCCCGGCCGGCGGCACCCACGCGTCCAGTGCGCGGCGCACCCCCGGCTGGATGCGGAGTCTGGTCTTGGCGAACGCCGGGCCGAAACGCTGATAGAAAGTTAAATTAAGGGCGAGCAGCAGGGCGGTGGTGGTCGGATTCATTATTATTGGAATGTGTCGAATGGCAGGAGAATGCTGATTGCCAGCCCTTGTAGAGGGATGATTTCTGATCGCTGATTGAAACGGACCGGCAGGCGGGATTGGTTTCAATCCAGAAAACAGATCTGTTGATCAGTTGACCTTTGTGATTAGCCAGGTGCTAATCACCAAACGCTAATCGCTAACCGCTAACAGCTAACAGCTAACAGCTAATCTCGGCCTTCGCGTCGCGTCGTATCCAGTTTATCACACTCCCCGGGAGAGGCACTTCGTGATTTCGGAATATTCCATCCAGGCCGAGTTCCCCGGTCGCGTGAAAACAAGAAGAAGGGTCAGGGCCGCAGCGCATCGGCCAGATCGGCCTGCCCCACCAGGCACTGCCGCGAGAACACGCCGTCGAAGGACGGCGCGGTCATGGCCGGGGTGATGGCGTGCTCGCGCCCCGGCCAGGCGCGGAAACGGTAGGGGTG
>CALMIB010000397.1 GCA_937863945.1 uncultured Longilinea sp. | reverse complement strand
GTGGTGGTGTCGCGCCTGGTCAGCCTGAGCGCCTCGCGGCGCCGGGCCCGGCAGCGCTAGCGCCGGATCGGCGTGGGCTTACGATTTCCTTTCAAATCATAAAACTGCCCGCTGGCGCGTGCCCATCCGTCGCCGGGTCATCTATAATGGTCATCGACATGAAAACCTCATCGCCCGCCTGGCTGACCGCTGTAAAAACGGAATTGAAAACCCCGGCCTGGAAGCGCAGCCTGATCGTGTGGCTGGCGCTCAACATCCTGCTGACCGGCATGGGCGTGGTGGCCTGGAAGCTGCACAGCCCCATCCGGCCGCACGATCCGTACAACCTGTGGGGTTCCACGCCGATTGAAGCGGGCCTGCCGGGTGCGCTGGAAGGCGTGTGGCTGCGCTGGGATGCGCTGCACTATTACCACATTGCCCAGGAAGGCTACAACACCGAGGTGGTCAGCGCCTTCTTTCCGCTGTATCCGCTGCTGGGACGGGCGGTTGGCGGGCTGCTGGGCGGCGATGAACTGGCCGGGCTGCTGCTGGTCAGCCGGTTGGCGTTCCTGCTGGCGCTGGTGGTGCTGTACAAGATGGCCGCCGAGAAATTCGGCGACGAGGTTGCCACCTTCGCAATCCTGTTCACCGCGCTCTACCCGATGGGCGTGTACTGGTTCGCGCCCTACCCGCTCTCGCTGGCGCTGCTGTTTTCGATGCTCAGCCTGCGCTGGGCCATGCAGCGGCGCTGGCTGCCCGCTGCGTTGGTCGGGCTGGCCGCCGGGCTGACGCACGGCACCACCATCCCGCTGACGCTGGGGCTGTTCACCGCCTGGTTGGCGCAGGTGCGCAAAGAGCCGCGCGCCTGGCTGCTGCTGCCGGCGGTTGGAACGCCGCCGCTGGGCATGCTGCTGTTCTTTGCCTACCGCATCGGCATCGGGCTGCCGCCCATTAACGACCTGCTCGCCACCATCTGGCTGCGCGTGATGCAGCCGCCCTGGATGATTGTGGCGGATTTTCAGCGTTTCTTCCTGTATTATCTCGGCCACGTGGACGGCTGGATCAACCTGGCATTGTTCCTGTTTGGCGTTGGCATGATCGTCGTGTGCATCCGGCGGCTGGAGCCGCCGCTGTGGGTGTACCACCTCAGCCTGGTCGTTTACATCTGCTCCACCACCAACTACACCACCCCCTTCGGCAGCTACGGGCGTTACCTGATGATGGCGTTTCCGGCCTTCATCACCCTGCCGCTGGTGGTGCGCGGCAAGGGCGCGCGTCTGGCCGCCCTGGTTGTGGGCTTCTTCAGCATGCTCTTTTTGACCGTGGTGTACCTGGAGTGGGGCTGGCTGGCTTAAACGCAAAAGACCGTCCCTTGCGAGGACGGTCCCGGTGATTTAATGATCGATGATTCCGAGGGTTTACTGCTGCTCTTCTTCGATCGGCGCTGCGCCAGCCTTCTGGCGGTAAACAATGCGGCCGCGGGTCAGGTCGTAGGGGGACATCTCCACCCGAACCCGGTCACCCAGCAGGATGCGGATGTAATACTTGCGCATTCTGCCGGAAAGGTAGGCCAGCACCTCGTGCCCGTTCTCCAGGCGCACGCGGAATTGCGTGGCCGGCAGCGCTTCGACGATGACGCCTTCTACCTGAATCTTATCCTCTTCTTTGGCCATGTACACCTCCAATTCACTGTGCAGGCACTAAACCGAGCGGCTTCCCCGGAAAGATCGTGCGGTGGTGAGTTTTATTCACCCATCCTGGTCATTTGGCGGCGCTTGATCCGGCGGATGGCCTTTTTCTTTTCCACGCGGCGCAGTTCACTCTTGGAGATGAACCAGCGCTTGCGGCGAACGGTGCTCAGTATGCCGCTCTTGACCACCTTCTTGCGAAAGCGCTTGAGCAGTTGATCCTGAGACTCATTCGGGCGAATGAAGACAAAAGTCACGAAACTCACCTCCCTCCCATGCTGGAGTGTGCTGCCTGAAACGGCAAAAAAACTCGGCTGGCGGTTTTCGCAGAGCAGCCGAGAGAGATTTGCAGGGTGTGTGTTGCGATCTCGGAAGCAATGTTCGGGGCACCTCCAGTACCGTTGGGTCGAAAGTCGTTCTTTTTAAAAGTCAAACTTTCTACGGCCCGATTATACAGCAAATATAGCTACACGTCAAAGGGATTTTGCGTGTAGTATCGTACCGGGCGACCGGCGGGCCGCGGCGCGCGCGGCGGCAGGTCTTTGCCCAGGATGACGTACGGGCGCACCGCGCCGGCGAAGAGAAAATCGCTCAGGATCAGGCGCCAGCTGCGCTTGCGGTACAGCGCCATGGCGTTGGTTTCGGTCTGCATGGTCGAAAGCAGCGCGGTGCGCTGCGGCAGGCCGTTCAGCAGCCGGTCGTGCAACTGCCCGCCGATGCCCCGGCCCTGGTAGGCAGGCAGCACAGCCAGCTCGGCCAGCTCAAACGCGCCGCTCAGCCAGCGCGCCTGCAATTCGGGGCTCATGCGGCCGGCCAATTGGTCGTACCACCACTGGCCCGGCAGGCAGGTGAAGCCGTAAATGAAACCCACCAGCAGCCCATCCTGGGCGTCGCGCGCCACCAGGCAGCGAAAAGCCTCCCGCCCGCGGTGGTGCGCGAAGCTGTCGGCAAAGGCCAGCGCTTCGGGCTTGCCGCGCAGGTAAGGCGGCCCGGCGAACGCCCCGGCATACACGCGCACAATTTCGTCGCTCAGGCGCGCCGCCGAAGCCGGCGCAAGCTCGAGGTACTGGATGTGCATACATGAATTATAGCGTCGCCAGCCGGCGGCGCAAGCCTGGCAGAGCAACATCCGCTGGCATGAATTCCCCTAGATGGGGAGTTCCCACGACTAGCGATCAACCACAGGTAGGAATAGTTCCAGGCCGGTTCGGAATGCGTGCGGCAGCTCTGAATAGGCGCCGCTTGGATTGGTGACTCGAATAGAACTAAACCCAGGGCGGATAAAGTCCGGAGTAGTGACGGTCAGTGTATATTCGTCCAGTCGGACAATGCTTTCCGGAGAGACATCCAAGCCATTGATTTGAACCGAAGCGCCTTCGTGGAAGTTTTGGCCGCGAACCGTTAAAACCGGCGCGTCCTCCGGAAAGACAAAGCGGTACGGCTCCACCGATTCTAGGATTACCGTTTCCCAACTACCCACCGACACGCCGTCAATCCAGGCTTTGGCTTTGGGTTCGTTGGCTGCCTGATTCAGCCGGAAAATGATCGTGACGGTTTGACCAGCCCACGGGCTCAGATCCACCCATTCCTGACGCCAATCACCGCCCTTTTTGATGGCGAGCAAGTTGGTTTCAACCTCGGCGGCGTCGCGAACGATCACTTCAAGTGCGGTCTGCTGCAACTGGCGCACAAAATCCAGCCGCAGGGCAAACGAGAGTGTCGCTTTTTCCATGTCCGCTGGGATGCTCACCTGTTGGCTGGCCTCGGCCGTGCCCTGGACGGCATCCGGTGTAATTTCGTACAGTGAAGTTGTCGTGTAGGCGGCCGGAAGGCCATCTGAATCGCAGAACAACCTGGACTCGCTGTTTGTGGCAACCAGATCGATGGATGTTTCTTCCCAGTTCCGGGACTGATCCAGGCGGATGAGCGGTTTGTAGTTTTCATATCCGCTGGTCGTGAAGTAGGAGGTTCCATCGGGGCAGCGGGTGATTAGCGAGTAAGGAGAAACTGGCGGCTGATCCACTTGGGTGCGTTCGGTCCAATTCAAACGGTCGTCGAGTGTTTGCAGGGTAAATTCAACTGCCCCAACGGATGGAGAATAGGTGCGCAGCTTGAACGGCCAGCCGTCAGCATTCTTGCCGAAAACGTAATATTCACTCCAGTTATAATCGTATCCATCGTTCAGCTGTCTCCAGGTTCCGTCCTGACCGCGGGCATATTGAAAGAACGATTCGTAAAGCATGAAATTCCCGCCCGGGATAGTCATTATCCTGTAATCGGGAGACGAACTGCCAACATCACTGAGGATATTGGATTTTGTGAAACTCCCGTTTTCAGGACTGTATTCATAGAGATCCACCGGGAACAACCATCCTGATGAAGCTTCTCCAGCCCAACCGATAATTACGAAATAAAGCCGATTGTTCTCATCCGCGATTACATCGCTGAGTGACCAGGTGACAGGGTAGGAGATGCCCCCGATGATCAATTGGCTGGACCATTCCCCACCGGGATCCCGGTAGTAGCCATAGAGGCTATCCCCGCCTTCATAGAACGCAAAAAACCGTCCGGCTGGTGATATGGTCGTATGAAGAAGCCCAATCGATGTTGGAATTGAAAGCGGAGTACTCCAGTCGCCATTGCGCTCCCGGTACTGGATGTTCACTGAGTTATTGCCGGTTCCCATGATTATCATGTAGAGGGTTCCGTGGTGGTCATCCCTCAGGTAATTCATATCGAATGTCTCGCCAGTCGGCGCCAGGCATGGAGCGGTGCAGTCGGCGCCCATTTCCAGGGCGCGCTGGCCGGATTGAAAATCAGAAGTGCTCACCTGGGCAGGCAATGTGCCGGAAAGCGTCCAGCCGTTGTTACCCTCCTCAAATCCGCCGTTTTGGATCTGGTTTGTAGCCGGGGGCAGGAAGAAATCGTGCGCTTTGTCGCTGTTCATCTGGAGTGCGGTTGCTGGCAACGTGCCGTAGCCAGCGCGGTTGACCTGTATGTTGATCGAGCCATAATTGGCCAGCAGTGTGTGGAAGAATCCGGCGGGATCGCTTGGTTGGTTAAGCAACGGCGAAGCACTCATCGTCACGGTTTGTTCGCCGATGGCGTTGTTGCGGTTGTCGAAGATGTTTCCCACCAGGTTCCAGCGGTAATTGGTAGTGCTGGCGAATCGATCCAGGGTTTCAGGCCAGGTCTGCCACTGCTGGGCTGCATCTTTGACGCGGGCACGGAAATAAGTCACCTGCCCCGGCTCACCGGTTGGCACCAGGTAATGATCGTGCGGGAGGTCCCAGCCGTCAAACATATCGATGGGTTTGGGAATATCCTGCCAGGCGCCGGTCAAACCATCGCGGCGTTGCAGTTGCACCTCGGTGGGCCTGGCCAGCCCGGTGCTCGAGGAATTCCACCCCAGCGTCACCATGCCGCGTGAAAAATTCGGCAACTGCGTCATTACGGATTCTGGCGGTGTCCGGTCGGCAGATTGAAAATCCAAAAACCAGGTTGTGCCGCCCTCTAGGACATAGAATTTCGCTAACTCAGCTGGCCCTCCGCTAGAGGTCAATAAAATCAGGGCATCGGATCCGTCAAATATATAATTTCCCGATGTATCCTTTATATAATGCACCACCGTGATGGTTAGATAACCGCTGTCAGGCGCCCAACCATTGATCCAGTAATCCGTCAAATAGCCGTCCATGTCCGAGTAGGGAGAGAATTGTTGGTTGAGGACCAATACTGTGCCGTCCGGGTGGACCCTCCCCATGCGTGAATATCCGTGTGGATATTGATAATAGTCAAAGGCAATCCAATCGCCGTTTGGTGACCAGGACGGGTGCGCTGGAAATAGTACCTGATAATCCGTAATCAAGGTGCGCCTTTCGCTACCATCGCGGTTGCTGACAATGATACGAGAATAGGGCGAGCCATTGAGTTTTTCGATGAATGTAATCTGGGAGGCATCCGGTGAAAAGGACGGATCAAAGCAGCCGAGAGAACAGGCGGTAACCTTCTGCTTTTCACTGCCATCCTCCCGCATCACGTAAACCTGGGGAACGCCGCCAATCTTATGCACGTACGCAATCCATTGGTTATCCAACGACCAGACAGCCGAGTAATCCTCGCCGGGGGTGTTGGTCAAGTTGGTTTTACCGCTGCCGTTGATATTCATGCGGTAGATTTCCATGTCCCCAGATTCGTCGGAGGAATAAATCACCGCGGATGAATCGCGCGACAGGCGCGGGTAGAGTTCATCCCCGGCGCTGCCGGCGATCATCACCGGATCGTTCAAGATGGTCATGCGCATGAGCAGATCGTAGTCGCCGGTGCTGTAATTCCAGGCGGAAAAAACGCCGCTGGTCCATTCGTGAATGTATTGTTGATCCGCATAAAACGGAATGGTCCATTGCGGCTCCTGCGGACGCTCGGTCTGCGGCGCAGGCGCGATTTGACCCGTTTGTAGTTTGTTCTTTATCTCCATCCGCTGACGCAAATGTTGGGGCGTGGCAGTTGTTTCGCCCTGGTTTTCGTATTGCGATCCATCCTGGGCGGAAACCGGCTGGATGAATGAACAAAAAAGGGTCGCGGCAAACAAAGCCGCAAGCAGCAAGGACCAGTATATGCACTTTTTCATGGATTCCTCAATGTCAAACAAGAAAAATCAGGATGCAGGCAACCATGTAAAAACTTATAAAACTGTTTCGATATTCTAGTCTAGCAAATTGTGAAAGGATTGTAAATAGACTTTTGTCACCTGGCGCTTAAAACAAGCGGGTGGCGGCCCGGCTGCAGTGAAATTGTAAAGTGGGCCAACCACCAGTTCTTATTATAGCCGTCTCTGCCTGTTCA
>CALMIB010000396.1 GCA_937863945.1 uncultured Longilinea sp. | reverse complement strand
TGTATAGCATAATGATGGAATTATTATTAATTCCGTCATTATGCTATAATAAATTCATGAAAATTGAGCGATTCCAATTGGAACAATTGATCCGCAGCCTGCTGCCCGGTAAGGTGCTCGTCCTATACGGACCGCGCCAGGTTGGGAAGACCACCCTCGCACGCGATTTGATCAACGCCGTACCGTATCGAAGCAAATTCATCAACGCAGACGAACTCCTGTACCGTGAAGCGCTTTCCAGCCAGTCGCGCCAGCGGCTGGGCGAGCTGCTGGGTGAAGCCGAATTGTTGGTGATCGATGAGGCGCAGCGCGTGCCGGAGATTGGCATTAACCTGAAAATCCTGGTGGATAGCTTCCCGGCCGTTCGGGTGCTGGCGACCGGGTCTGCATCCTTTGATCTGGCCAACAAAATCAGCGAATCGCTCACCGGCCGCAAATTGACCTTCACCCTCTACCCGGTCAGTTACGGCGAACTGCAAAAATCGATTGGCACGCTGGAAGCGCGCGGCCAGCTCGAACGCTGGCTGGTGTGGGGCGGATACCCCACAATGATTACCACGCTGGATGTCAATTTGCGCCTACGGTTGATGAACGAACTGGTTGGCTCCTACCTTTACCGTGATATTTTGGAGTTGGAGGGCGTGCGGCGCGCCGACAAGATTGTTGATTTGCTGCGGCTGCTGGCTTTTCAGATCGGGCATGATGTATCCGTCGCTGAACTGGCGGCAAACCTGTCGCTCAACCGCCTGACGGTGGACAAATATCTGGGTTTGCTGGAAAAGGTGTTTGTCATTTTTCGGGTGGGTGGTTTTTCACGCAATTTGCGTAAGGAGATTTCCAAGAACGACCGTTACTACTTTTATGATAACGGCGTGCGAAATAGCCTGATACAAAACTTCAACGGCCTTTCGCAGCGCAACGACGTTGGCCAGTTGTGGGAAAATTTCCTCATGGTGGAACGGCGGAAGGCCAACCAGAATGCCGGTCGGATGGTGAATGCATACTTTTGGCGGACATACGATCAAAAAGAAATTGATTATATTGAAGAGCAGGGCGGCCAGATTCGCGGATACGAATTCAAGTGGCAGGCCGACGCACTGCGCAAAGGGACAAAACGGGAATTCCTGGCTGCCTATCCCGACGCCGAACTGAGCGTGATTCATTCTGAAAATTTCGAAGCTTTTATCACCGGATAAACCCATGCTGACCCTGCGTGAAGTGGAGACCCATTTCGCCCATCTGCCGCCCGGCCTGCTGGAGATGGCGCCGGAGCTGCGCCGCCTGGCCATGTGCCATGCCCGCGTAGTCGATAACGCTGGACGCCTGATAAAATCGATTTATTCTTTCTTTCGTGGTTAATTCAAGGACTTTTATGCTGACCAACCGTGAACTGATCCAGCGCGCCCGGGCGGTGCTCAACCCGCGCCGGCTGTCGCGCGAAAACACCGCCGGCGACGTGGCCTGCGCGCTGCAAACCGCTGCCGGGAACGTGTACCTGGGCGTGTGCATCGACGTGGGCAGCGGCATGGGCTTCTGCGCCGAGCACGCCGCCATCGCTGCCATGATCACCGCCGGCGAGACGCGCATCGCGCGCATCGTGGCGGTGTGGGGCGACGATACCGTGCTGGTGCTGCCGCCCTGCGGGCGCTGCCGCGAGTTTATGTACGCGGTGGACGCCGCCAACCTGGAGGTCACCGACGTGCTCCTGGGCGAAAACAACGCTGTCAAGCTCAAGGAACTGCTGCCGCATCCTTATACCGAGGTGTGGGGGCCGAACACGTGAGATTCATCGCGGTTTTTTGCCGGCCGGCCTGCCCTGTCAGGGTATGGAAGGGGAATGCCGCGTGCCCGGATTTTCCAAAGCTCCCCGCCGGCCCCTTTTGGCAACGGTCACAAAGGTAAGGCCACTGCCCGAATTGCGGGCAGGGGCCTGGCGCTGGCAAATTTTGTCATGGTGACGTCAGTCGTTCATTCCCACCGCCTTCATTTCTTCGCCCCCTCCTCCACCGCGCACTCGAACACCTCGCCAATCGTCACGCCGAAAGCGTCGGCGATGCGGAAGGCCATTTCCAGCGAGGGCGAGTACTTGCCCGCCTCGATGGCGATGATGGTCTGCCGCGAGACCCCGGCCTTTTCGGCCAGCTCCTGCTGGGTCATCTCGTTGGCAAAGAAGCGCAGCCGGCGGATGTGGTTGCTGATCACGAATTTCTTAGGCATGGCGCACGCCCCGGCGGTAGTAATACAGTTGCACAAAGCCCTCGACGATCATGCCCAGGCTGAAAGCGATGAACACGATGTTGAGCATCACGGCGGCCGGATAGCCCAGCAGCACGGCGAACAACCCAGCCACGAAGCCACACCCGCCCAGCGCCACGCCCACGCGGTTGGCCTTTAGCTCGATCAACTTGTCCATCTCATCCTCGACCATCTCGGCTTCGACGGATTTTTCGATGTCCTCGTCGACAACCTTCCCGTCGCGGATCGTTTTGGTGACCACGATGCCGACCGAGAGCAGAATGTGGAAAATGATCTGGATGACAATGGTGGCAACAATGCCGATGCCGATGAAGGCCAGGATGGTGCGCGCCCAGAACCGCAGGTCGCCGAGCGACACCACGCCCGCATTGACCTGCCCGAAGGCGTAGATGCAGTAAGCCGCCAGCACCAGCGCGCCGGTGAGCATCATCACAATGGTTCGTTTTTCCTGGTAAGACATGGTTGAAATCTCCTCACGAAAGGTATTGTTTGATGGACATATAGTAACTATATATTTACAATATGTCAAGTATAATTTACATATTGTATAAAATACTGGTCATCCGGCCAGGTTGCCAGAACGAAAAAGAAAGAGTGGCTTCAGAATCATTCCTTTTGAGGATCCGGTTAATGCTTTACAATGACCACTGCGACCCGGACGGCAACCGCATCGAAATCACCGCAGGATAACGCACACCATGACACCTGAAAATAACCATAAAACCGCCGTCGTCTTCGACTTTGGCGGCGTGCTGATTCACTGGGACCCGTTCCTGCTGTACGGTCCCCACTTCAACAACGACCGCGCGGCCATGCAGCGCTTTTTAGACGAGATCGGCTTTGCCGAGTGGAACGCGCTGCAGGACGCCGGGCGGCCGTTCGCCGAGGGCGTCGCCGAGCTTTCGGCGCGCTTTCCGCAGCACGCGGCGCTCATCCGCGCCTACCACGAGCGCTTCGAAGAGACCCTGGCCGGTCCCATCCAGGGCAGCGTGGAGATCCTGCGCGCGTTGAAGCAGCAGGGCCGCACGCTCTACGGGCTGAGCAACTGGTCGGCCGAAACCTTCGAGCGCGTGCGGCACAACTTCCCCTTCCTCGACCTGCTGGAAACCATCGTCCTGTCGGGCGAGGTGCGCGTCAACAAGCCCGACCCGCGCATCTTCCAGGTGCTGCTGGAACGCACCGGGCGGCAGGCGGGCGACTGCCTGCTGATCGACGATTCGCCGGCCAACGTCGCCGCCGCCGCGGCGCTGGGCTTTCAGACCGTGCGCTTCGAGTCGCCGCAGCAGCTTAAAGACGCGCTGGTGCAGCGCGGGCTGCTGGCTCCCAACGGAAACCTGCCGCGCGACTGCTGAACCAGGCGGCAAGAATCAAATTTTTGACGAAAGTGGACGTAACAGGTAAAATAAAGGCATGCCATCCGAAGCGATGAGCTCGCTGACCAAGGAACAACTCGAAGAGCGCCTGCTGGCCTTGCACCGCGCCAGCCTGGACCTGGTGCGCGATATTTCGCTCGAATCGCTGCTCAAACGCATTGCCACGCTGGCCTGCGAACAGGCCAGGGCGCGTTATGCCGCCGTGGGCGTGCTGGGCGTCAACGGCGAGCTGGAGCAGTTCATCACCATCGGCATGAGCCAGGCCGAACTGGCGCGCATGGCCCATCCGCCGGTCGGGCGCGGGCTGATCGGCGTGCTGATGCGCTCCAAAACGCCGCTGCGCGTTCCCGACATCACCGCCGACCCGCGCAGCGCGGGGTTCCCGGCGCACCACCCGGCAATGAAGTCGCTGCTGGGCGTGCCCATTCGTTTGGGCAACGAAGCCCTCGGGCAAATTTACCTGACCGATAAAACCAACGGCGAAGATTTCTCCGACGCCGATCAGTTGATCATCGAAATGCTGGCCTCGTATGCCGCGGTGGCCATCTCCAACGCGCGCCTGTACCGCGAACTGATCCAGCGCGACCGCGTGCTGACCCGCCGCAATGAAAACCTGGCACTGCTCAACACCATGGCCTCCACCATGTCCACCTCCGACGACATCGACCTGATCGTGCGCCAGAGCCTGGGCCAACTGCTCAGCTACCTGCGCCTGGAAGTGGGCGAGGTGTTCCTGCGGCGCGAAGACAGCGAACTGCTGCAGATGGTGCACCACCAGGGCATGCTCATCGACCGGCTGTGGAAGAAGGACCAGGTGCTGATCGGCGAGGACATTGTCGGCGCCACCGCGCGCGACAACCAGCCGCGCCTGTTCACCCTGCCCGATAAGAAACTGACCGCGCTGAACCCGGCCGTGGCCGATACCTGCCTGCGCCACCTGGCCTGCATGCCGCTCACCGGGCGGCGCGGCACGCTGGGCGTGTTGATCGTGGCCACCTGCCACAACCAACCGCTCGATGAGCTGGAAACCCAGTACCTGGCCACCATCAGCGCCTGGCTGGGTACCGCCATTGAAAACCTGCGCCTTAACGTGCAGGGCAAGCGCCTGGCCATCCTCGAAGAGCGCGAGCGCATCGGCATGGACCTGCACGACGGCATCATCCAGTCGATTTACGCCGTCGGCCTGACGCTGGAACACGCCCGCCTGCTGCTGAACGAAGACATCAACGGCGCGCACCAGCGCATCGACCAGGCCATCGCCGACCTCAACAGCACCATCCGCGACATCCGCGCCTACATCCTCGACCTGCGCCCGCGCCAGTTGCACGACGAAGACCTGATGCAGGGCATTCAACGCCTGGTGAATGAATTCAAGGCCAACACGCTCATCCCGGTCAGCCTGCAGGGGCCCACCGACGGCTTCCCCGGCATGACCGACGGCGAAGCGCTGGCCATTTTTCACATCACGCAGGAAGCGCTGGCCAACATCGCCAAGCACGCCCGCGCCAAGAAAGTGGAACTGGTGATCTGGAAGACCTCGGACCGCGTGCTGCTCGAAGTTCACGACGACGGGCGCGGGTTTGACCCGTCCAGTGTGCGCCTGGCCATCGGGCACGGCGTTTCGAACATGCAAACGCGCGCCCGCAACGCCGGCGGCGACGTGGAAATTTACTCCGAGCCCGGGCAGGGAACCACCATCACCACCTGGGTGCCTTTCCATGATTCCCATGCCGGCTGACGCGCCCAGCGACGAGGGCCAGCGCATCGCCGAGCACACCCGCACTGTGCGCGGCATTTTTGGCCGCATCGCGCCGCGCTACGACCTGATGAACCGCCTGATGACCTTCGGGCAGGACCCGCGCTGGCGGCGCGAGGTGATCCGGCGCGCCGGGTTGACGCCCGGCAGCCGCCTGCTGGACCTGGGCGCCGGCACCGGCGACCTGGCCCGCGAGGCGCTGCGCCAGGAGCCGGGCGCGCGCGTGACCGCCGCCGACTTTACCCTGGAGATGATGCAGGTGGGGCAGCGGCGCCCCAATTCGGGCGCGCTCACCTGGGCCGCCGCCGACGCGCTGCGCCTGCCCTTTGCCGCCGCGCGCTTCGACGCGCTGGTCTCCGGCTACCTGCTGCGCAACGTGGCCGACCTGGACACGGCGCTGCGCGAGCAACTGCGCGTGCTGAAACCCGGCGGCTGGATGGTCACGCTGGATACCACCCGCCCGGTGCGCAACCTGCTCTCGCCATTCATTTACATTCACATGCACTTTGTCATCCCGCTGCTGGGCACGCTGCTCACCGGGCAGCGCGACGCCTACACCTACCTGCCCGACACCAGCGAAAACTTCCTTTCCGCCGAAGATCTGGCCGCGCGCCTGCGCGCCGCCGGGTTCGAGCAGGTGGGCTACCACCGCTTCAACTTTGGCACGATGGCCATCCACTGGGGGCGGAAGGGCAGCGTTTAGCTGTTAGCTATTAGCCGTTCGCTTTTAAGGGCCCGTGTCAAGTCCTAAAATACGTTGACAGGAAAATGGTCAACACCTAATGGGCTAATTGCTACTCGGCTGATGTCTATTCGCTAAAAGCTAACGGCTAAATGCTAATCGCCAACAGCTAACCGCTAATCGCTTCTTCCGTGTACAATTATCCAATGGATTCACCAGACCTGCCCCTCGACCAGGTGCTGGAGGGCGACTGCATTGACGTGCTGCAGCGCCTGCCCGCCGAGTCGGTTGACCTGATCTTTGCCGACCCGCCCTACAACCTGCAACTGCGCCAGGAGCTGTGGCGGCCCAACCTGACGCTGGTGGACGGCGTGGACGACGCCTGGGACCAGTTCGGCTCGTTCGCCGACTACGACGCCTTCACCACCGCCTGGCTAAGCGCCTGCCGGCGCGTGCTCAAGCGCAACGGCACGCTGTGGGTCATCGGCAGCTACCATAACATCTACCGCGTCGGCGCGCGGCTGCAGGACCTGGGCTTCTGGATCCTCAACGACGTGGTGTGGATCAAGTCCAACCCCACGCCCAACTTCCGCGGGGTGCGCTTCACCAATGCGCACGAAACGCTGCTGTGGGCGCAAAAGGAGCGCGGCGTGCCCTACACCTTCAACCACCACGCCATGCGCGCGTTAAACGACGATCTGCAAATGCGCTCCGACTGGGAGCTGCCGGTTTGCACCGGCCGCGAGCGCCTGCGCCTGAACGGCCAGAAGGCCCACGCCACCCAAAAGCCCGAAAGCCTGCTTTATCGCGTGCTGCTGGCCAGCACCAACCCCGGCGACGTGGTGCTGGATCCCTTCTTCGGCACCGGCACCACCGGCGCGGCCGCGCAGCGCCTCAACCGCCGCTGGATCGGCATCGAGCGCGACCCGCACTACGCCGCGCTGGCGCGCCGGCGCATCGCCGCGCTGCCGCCGGCCGCCGGCGACCCGGCCGTGTTTGCCAATCGCAACCCGCGCCGCGAGGCGCGCCTGCCCTTCGGCGCGCTGCTGGAAAACGGCCTGCTGCAGCCCGGCGATCTGCTCTACTTTGACGGCCACGACGGCCTGGCCGCCCGCGTGCAGTCCGACGGCTCACTCGAGTATAATGGGGAACGCGGATCGATCCATAAGATCGCGCGCAGCCTTCACCCGGGCCCCTGCAACGGCTGGCAGCTCTGGTTTTACCAGGATGCCGCCAGCGGCGAACGCCGGCCGATCGACGACCTGCGCACACGGCTCCGGGAGCTATTCAGCCACTCAAACGAGGAAGATCAATGACCCAAACGACCGTTTCCTATTCACAAAAAAGCTGGGACCTGTCCGAGCTGATTTCCGGCGGCATGGAAAGCCCCGCGTTGGAAGCTGCTTTTACCGACCTGGACAAACTGGTAACGGCTTTCGAAGCGCTGCGCCCGCAGTTGAGCGCCGATATTTCGGTGGAGGCCTTCCTGGACATCGTGCATAAACTGGAAGAGATCAACCTGGCCGCCCACAAGCTGGGCAGCTTTGCCTCGCTGACCTTCTCCGGCAATACGCAGTCGCAGGCGGCCCAGTCGTTGATGCAGCGCGTGGAGCAGTTCTTCGCCGAGATGGAAAATCGCACCCTGTTCTTCACGCTGTGGTGGAAAGACCTGGGGGACGAGGATGCCGCCCGCCTGACCGCCCCCGCCGGCGATTACCAGTACTGGTTGGAGGAGATGCGCCACTTCAAGCCGCACACCCTCAGCGAACCCGAAGAGAAGATTATCAACATCAAAAACGTCACCGGCGCCAGCGCGCTGGAGATGCTTTACCGCTCGATGACCAACCGCTACACCTTCAAGGTGCAGGTCGGCGACGAGGTGAAGGAAATGACCCGCGGCGAGTTGATGGTGTACGTGCGCCAGGCCGAC
Source organism: uncultured Longilinea sp. (assembly GCA_937863945.1). Taxonomy (GTDB): domain Bacteria; phylum Chloroflexota; class Anaerolineae; order Anaerolineales; family Anaerolineaceae; genus Longilinea. Next base: position 4,681 of record CALMIB010000396.1, on the reverse strand, counting down.
CCCGAACTGCGCGCGCGCGCCTACCAGGAGCTGTACCGCGTGTACGGCGAAGACGGCACCATCCTCGGCCAGATCTACCAGGCGCTGGTGCGCGATTGGCGCAATGAGCAGGTGACCCTGCGCAAGCACAGCTCGCCGATGAGCGTGCGCAACCTGATCAACGACCTGCCCGACGACGTGGTGAACACGCTGCTGGCGGTGTGCCAGCGCAACACGGGCGTCTTCCAGCGCTTCTTCAAGCTCAAGGCGCGCTGGCTGAAGGTGGACAAGCTGCGCCGCTATGATATCTACGCCCCCGTGGCGCATGCCGACAAGAAATACGAGTTCGGCAGCGCGGCCGGGCTGGTGTTGGATTCGTTCCGGCAATTCGATCCCAAATTCGCCGAACTGGCCGAGCGCGTCTTCGCGCAGGACCACCTCGACTCGGAAGTGCGCAAGGGCAAGCGCAGCGGCGCGTTCTGCGCCACCGCCACCCCCCAGCTCACCCCGTGGGTGCTGCTCAACTACCAGGGCCACGCCGACGACGTGGCCACCATGGCGCACGAACTGGGCCACGCCATTCATTCCATGCTGGCCTCGAATCACAGCCTGTTCACCGCGCACGCCTGCCTGCCGCTGGCCGAAACCGCCTCGACCTTCGCCGAGATGGTGCTGGTGGACCGCCTGCTGAAGGAAGAGACCGACGAAGCCGTGCGCCGCGACCTGCTCTTCCGCCAGATGGACGACGCCTACGCCACCATCCAGCGCCAGGCCTACTTCGCCCTGTTTGAGCGCGACGCGCACGATCTGATCCAGAAGGGCGCTTCGGTGGACGACCTGGCGGATGTGTATCTCAAGAACCTGCGCCAGCAGTTCGGCGAAGCGGTGGACGTGAGCGACGAGTTCCGCTGGGAGTGGGTGTCCATCCCGCACATCTTCGATGTGCCGTTCTACGTGTACGCCTACACCTTCGGGCAGTTGCTGGTGCTGGCGCTCTACCAGCAGTACAAGGCCGAAGGCGAAGCCTTCAAGCCGCGCTACATCAAGATCCTCTCGGCGGGCGGCTCGGTGGCGCCGGTGAAGCTGCTGGCCGAGGCCGGCATCGACGTGAAGGACGCAGCCTTCTGGCAGGGCGGCTTCGACGTGCTCAACGGCATCGTCGATGAGCTGGAGAAGCTGCCGGCGTAACGCGCCGAAAATTGCGAGCATGGGGCGGGCTTTGTCCCGCCTCTTTTCATTGATTGGGCATGGCGAGGCACGGCGGCATGGATTCATCTTACAGATTTCACCTGCCTCGCCCTTACCGGAAACAGCCCATCTCTGCGGTATGGGCGAGGCGAGAGGAATCGTCGCCAATTTCACCCAGCATCCAATGCCTCGCCCCCCGGGCCGAAAACGCGCTCAGGACGGGGTGGGGTCGGTTTATCCTGCCCTGGTTTGGAACCACCTCATCCAGTCCATGCCCATGACCGTGGCCTCCCCCGCAGCCGGCCGAATCGGGATACAATTGTGCCATTCCCTCTCCACGGAGCGAACCCCATGACCCTCCAATCCGACCTGGCCGAAGATTTCGAGCGCAATACGCGCCTGCTGGCCCGGCACCTCGACGGCCTGAGCCATGCCGACGCGCTCATCCGCCCGAACGGCACCGGCAACTGCATCAACTACATCCTCGGCCACATGCTGTTATGCCGCCTGGAAATGCTGGAGATGCTCGGCCAGCCCGCAACCGTCAGCGGTGAAACGCTGGCACGCTACGGCAACGACGTCGAGCCGGTCGGCCCCGATTCCACCGACATCCACTCGCTGGAACAACTTAAAGAATGGTGGGGAAGCGTGGACGAACAGTTCAGCGCTGCCATCCAGAACGCCAGTGATGAAACCATGCTGGGCATTATCAACACCGGCCGGCGTGAAATGCCGCTGCACCGCCGGCTGCACTTCTACTTCTTCCACGAAGCCTTTCACCTCGGCCAGTTCGAAATTTTGCGCCACCTGGCCGGAAAAACCGAATCCCTGATATGAAGAAGATCAGATACGTCCACGATCCCATCCGCCCACCCGGTCTGTTGATGATTCAACGGGAGCTTGAGTTGGGCGCGTTCAACGACGGCGATGAGTTTTGCTTCGACGCCATTCGCGGCGACTGTTCGGGGCAGGCCGCCAGGAACGTATTGATCCTGCGATGCAAAGTCAGGCAACTGAACCTGCAGAACGCCTGGCTTGAAAAGCTGCAACTATCGGATTGCGAGGTGGAGCACTGCGATTTTTCGGGCGCGCAGATGGAAAAAGCCCACACGGATTGCTGCCGAATCGCCGATTGCCGCCTGCTGGGCGCCAACTTCAGCGAAGCCCGGTTCGATAACGTGGTGCTCACCGGCTGCCTGGCGGACGGAGCCTGGTTCAGCAAGGCCAAATTCAACGCAGCGCGCTTTGTGAACTGCTCGCTGCGCTCGGCCAACTTTGAAGGGGCGGACCTGAGCGGCGTGCGCTTTAAGGATTGCGATCTGTCCGGCGCGAACCTGACCGGCGCGAAGCTGGCCGGGGCGGATTTTCGCGGTTCGACCCTCGACGGGCTGGCCGTGGCGGCCGCCGACCTGCGCGGCGCGATCTTCACCAGCGCGCAGGCCGTGCAGGTTTCTGCGCTGCTGGGCATCGTGATCGAGGAAGAGGGCCGGGAAGACTGGCTGTAGCCCCGCCATTCGCAGCGCCATCCAGCATAGATGCAGGCCCGACCTGCGCCTAGCGGGAAGACGGATATGGATCGTTCCCCGTGGTGAAGAGCCAGCTCAGATCCTTTCCCCCGTAGCTCATGTTATGACCCTGCCGGATCAGATCCGAAGCATATTTCTTGAGTGATTCGAATAATGCAGCCTCAGAGAAGAGCTGCACAGATCGCGCCGCCTTGAAAAGCCTGACCGGCCAGTCGTGCCAGCTTTGCCCGGGTTTCGGATCAGCGATATACTCTGCCTTCCACACATCCCACCCCCAGGAGGCGGCTACCAGGCTCACGCCGCGCCGGTAGCGGTCCAAAAACACGGGATCTTCCCTGAGCGTTTGGATTTCCCCCTCAAAAACCACATACTGCATCCCATAGGCGCTGGGGCGGTCGATCGGGAAAGTCCACCAATCATAATGGCTGGAATGGAAGGTTCCCCATTCGTTATTTGCCGCCCAGGTTTCAAATTGAGCGATCTGAGCCGCATGTTTTTGTTTGAGTGAATGGATACCGACAAAAGTTGGGTCCGTGTTGAATTTCATCGTGCGCCCCCTCCTTGCGCTGTGTGGGTTTTTCATTATTCTACACTCGAAGTGAAACCGCACAGATCACTTTGGCTTGATGAAAGCGGGTTGAATGAGCTGACCCGGAATATGAATCCATAAAACCGCTCCGGCCGGGCCGGGACTATAATTAACCCGATCCCGCAGCTCCCGGAGGCCGCCCGTGTCCGTCGATTTTGACAGCTACCTTTCTCCGTTCAGTTGGCGCTACGCCAGCCCCGCCATGCGCGCGCTGTGGAGCGAGCGCGGCAAACGCCTGCTGTGGCGGCGCATCTGGCTGGCGCTGGCCAAAGTGCAGTCCGGCTACGGCCTGGTGAGCGCCGAGCAACTGGCCGACCTGGCCGCGCACGCCGCCGGGGTGGACATCCCGCGCGCGCTGCAGATCGAGGCCGAGATCCACCACGACCTGATGGCCGAGCTGAAAACCTTCGCCGAACAGGCTCCCACCGGCGGCGGGGCGCTGCACCTGGGCGCCACCTCGATGGACATCGAAGACAACGCCGACGCGCTGCGCCTGCGCGGCGCGCTGGACCTGACCCTGGCGCGGCTGAAGGACCTGCTGCTGGCGCTGGCCGGGAAGATCGATGATTACGCCGCCCTGCCGGTGATGGCCTTCACCCACCTGCAGCCGGCCGAACCCTCCACGCTGGGCTACCGCCTGGCCAGTTACGCCCAGGATTTGCTGGAGGATTACGCCGCGCTGAAAGATGTCCGCGCCAACCTGCGCGGCAAGGGCTTCAAGGGCGCGGTCGGCACGGCGGCGGCCTACGGCGACCTGCTGGGGCTGGAGCAGGTGGACGAGTTCGAGCGGCGCCTGTCGGCCGAGCTGGACCTGCCCTTTTACCCGGTGGCGGCGCAAACCTACCCGCGCAAGCAGGATTACACCCTGCTTTCGGCGCTGGCCGGGCTGGGCGCTTCCTTATATAAACTGGCCTTCGACCTGCGCGTGCTGCAATCGCCGCCGGTCGGCGAGCTGAGCGAGCCGTTCGGCGCCCGGCAGGTGGGCTCGTCGGCCATGCCCTTCAAGCGCAACCCGATCCACGCCGAGAAGATCGACTCGCTGGCGCGCGCGCTGTCGGTGATGCCGCAGGTGGCCTGGGGCAACGCCGCGCACTCGCTGCTCGAGCGCACGCTGGACGATTCAGCCAACCGCCGCAGCCTGCTGCCGGAGGCCTTTTTGACCGCCGACGAGCTGCTCGGCACGGCGCTCAAGATCACGCGCGGGCTGGTGGTGCGCGAGGAGGTCATCGGGCGCAACCTGGCGGTGTACGCGCCGTTCGCCGCCACCGAGCGCGTGCTGATGGCCGCGGCGCGCGCCGGCGCCGACCGCCAGGCGATGCACGAGCGCCTGCGCGAGCACGCGCTGGCCGCCTGGGCCGGGGTGCAGGCCGGCCGCCCCAACGATTTGATCGTGCGGCTG
>CALMIB010000395.1 GCA_937863945.1 uncultured Longilinea sp. | reverse complement strand
TGATTCGCAGCATGCCATTGCGGCGGGTTCCGCATGCCTTCACGCTGACTCCCGATATGGTAAAAGCCCGGCGCAAGTGGGGACTCTTCCCCGCATTGCGCCTTTCCTCTGCCTTCGCGGCGATCGTATCCGTGGTGCTGTTTGCCCTGCAACTGATGCCCGGCATGATGAAGGCCGCCGCTCCAATGTCTGCACCCGCGGCTCCGGCAGCCATGGAACTTTCCACCGCAGACGGCGCAGTCGGCACCGAACCCCCGGTGATCTACTGGGGCGGTCCGTCGGCGGATTTGAAAGGCATGGGCAGCGGCGGTGGTGATGGGAATTATCCCGGCGGGATGGGCGGCGGCGCACCGGATGCAATTTATGGCATTCCCAACACGGCCGCCACGCCTGGCATCCAGTTTGAAATTCCACAGGCCACACAAGAGGCCGGGGTTGGTGCTGCCGCTCCGCAGGAATCCATGCCGGCCGGGCCGACGCCTGAACCGCCCATGGCGCTGGCGCAACAGCCCACCGCGGCTCCTGAGACCGCGCGCTCCGCCGAAGAATTGCAGAACGGCCCGGTTCTCGGGCTGCGCCCGCAGGATTCGGGCAAGGTGATCGCCGAATCGCAATCGACTGCTGCGAACCAGGCTGTCGAAGAGGAACCATCCATGCCGACGCGCAGCCTGCTGCCTGCTGCGATTGGGCTGGCCGGGCTGGCGGTGATAACGGCCATCGCAGCGCTGCTGATGAATAAAAAATCACGCATATGACCGATAAACCGGTCCGTTTTTGCCCGTATTGCGGCACGGCCACCCGGATGCAATATCTCTTCGGCGCCCAGCGGGCCGTCTGCCCGGCGTGCGGCTGGAGGCACTTTGAAGATCCCAAAGTGGCAGCCGCCGTGGTGGTGCGCCGCGACGGTCTGGTTTTGTTGAACCGCCGGGTGAATGAGCCTTTCCGCGGCAAGTGGAGTTTGCCGGCCGGTTTTGTCGACGCGCACGAAGATCCGGCCCGGGCGGCCGAACGCGAATGCCTGGAGGAAACCGGTTTGAGGGTGCGCGTCACCGGCTTGCTGGATGTGCTGGCCGGGCGTGAACACAGCCACGGCGCGGATATCTTCATCGTGTACACCGCGGAGATCACCGGCGGTGTGCTGCAGGCCGGCGACGATGCGGACGATGCCGGCTTTTTCCCCCTCGATGGCCTCCCGCCGCTGGCCTTTGAAACTACCCGGCAAATTCTGAACCGCTTACCCTGAGCCGGTTGACCATCGAATGCGCAAAAAGCCGCTTTGATTCGCGGGCGTGCTATAATTAGAACAACCTTTCTCAGAGAGATTGCTTCTTGGCCAAAACTCCCCTGCGTTCCACCAAGCCTGCTTCCTCGCGCAAGACGACCAAATCCAACGCGCCCGTGCGCAAGTCCGCGCGCGCAGGCGATAAACGCGCCGCGCCGCAACGAAGCAGCGCGCGGCCCTCTACCCGCGCCGTCAAACCGGCGCCGCGCAAGGTCAGCCTGTGGGCGTCGCTCACCCCCGAACGCAAGCTGGACGTGCTGGGGGTGTTCCTGGCGCTGTTGGGGCTGCTTTCTTTGTTAAGCCTGCTGTCAGGCTCCAACGGCTCGGTGACCGGCTGGTGGGTCAATTTCCTCCGGCAGGCCGCAGGTTGGGGATCGTTCATCCTGCCGCTGGCGCTACTGGGCATTGGCCTGTGGCTGGTGCTGCGCAACATCGACCGGCTGCCGCTGCTCTCCGCCGAGCGGGTGACCGGCGTGGTGCTGCTGCTGGTCAACCTGCTGGCCTGGCTGCACCTGTTCAGCGGCGGCGGTTGGGAACTGGCTGCGGCCGGCAAGGGCGGTGGACATATCGGCGGGGCATTTGAACGTTTG
>CALMIB010000394.1 GCA_937863945.1 uncultured Longilinea sp. | reverse complement strand
GCATCCCTTGCACGGTGCGCATGCGCCGGGGAATCGATATCCAGGCCGGTTGCGGCCAACTGGCCACCGAACATGGAAAATAACGGTACTGCAAGCCTGTGATATAATCACCCGCCGGGGAGCCTATGTTCAATAAATGGATTGAAGGACTAAATCGAACCCGCAAGGTGGCTTTTGGCCGCCTGGCGACGCTGTTTGGCGCGACAGAAATCTCCGCCGAAACCTGGGACGAACTGGAAGCCATCCTGATCCAGGCAGATCTGGGCGTGGAAACAACGGAATCGATCCTCACCGCGCTGCAAGACCAGGTGAACAGGGATGGCCTGACCAAAACCAGCGATCTGCAGGAAAGCCTGCGGGCTGAACTGATTCAACGGCTGGACCCGGCTCCTCCCCTGGGCCTGGAGGCGCACAAACCGGCCATTGTGCTGGTTGTGGGCGTCAACGGTTCCGGAAAAACAACCACCATCGCAAAGTTGGGCCGTCAATTCGCGCTCCAGGGGAACAAGGTGCTGCTCGCCGCCGCGGATACTTACCGCGCGGCCGCGGTGGATCAATTGCAGGTGTGGGGCGAACGCTTGAATTTGCCGGTCATCGCGGGCCAACCGGAGGGCGATCCCGGCGCGGTTGCTTATGACGCCGTACAGGCCGCCCTTTCCAGGAAGCTGGACATCGTTTTGATCGACACGGCCGGCCGGCTGCACACCCGTTTTAACCTGATGGAAGAGCTCAAGAAGGTTTACCGCGTCGTCGGCAAGGCCCTGCCGGGGGCGCCGCACGCTACGTGGCTGGTGCTGGATGCCACCACCGGACAGAACGCCCTGCAACAGGCGCGCGCATTCAAAGAAACTGCCCAGGTCAACGGGATCATCCTGGCCAAGTTGGATTCATCCGCCAAAGGCGGCATGGCCTTTGCGATTCAAAAAGAATTGGGGCTGCCCATCCTGTTTGCCGGCCTGGGCGAGCGCCCTGAAGATCTGCAACCCTTCGACCGTGCCGCTTTCGTCGACGGCGTGTTAGGACTGAAGAAATAACTGGGAAACAGGGAGCTGGAGGAATTATGCAAGACCTGATCGAACGTCTGCGGGCCGCCGCGGACCGCATCCACGAACTCATGGTGCATCTTTGACCTGCCGGGAAAAGAAGCCGAGATCGCAGACCTGCAAAAGAAATCCGAGCATCCTGATCTGTGGAATGACCGCGATCAGGCTCAACGCGTGATGAAAAAGCTGGCCGACCTGCGCGAAGAGCTGGAAGGCTGGACGAAACTGGAAAAACGCATCACCGACGCGCTCGAACTGGCGGAGATGGAAGACGAAAGTCTTCGGCCAGACCTGGAAGGCGAGTTGGGGCCGATTGAAAAAGAGCTCGAGCAACGGGAATTGAGCACGCTGCTCTCTGGACCATACGACAGAGGCGATGCGCTGCTGACCATCAGCTCCGGCGCGGGCGGCACCGAATCCAATGACTGGGCAGCCATGTTGCAGCGCATGTATTTGCGCTGGATCGAGCGCCGCCATTTTGAGTCCGAGGTTCTGGACTTGACCGAAGGTGAAGAAGCCGGTATCAAAAGCGTCACCATTTCAGTCAAGGGTCGCCTGGCTTACGGCTTACTGCGGGCCGAAAAAGGCGTGCATCGGTTGGTGCGCCTCTCGCCATTTGATTCGGCCCACCGCCGCCACACCTCCTTCGCACAGGTGGAAGTGCTCCCGGATGTGTCCGCGGACACGGCTACCGTGCAGATCAACCCGGACGATCTGCGCATCGATGTGTACCGCGCGGCCGGC
>CALMIB010000393.1 GCA_937863945.1 uncultured Longilinea sp. | reverse complement strand
CACAATCTCGGCGTCGAAGCGGCCGGAATCGATGGCGGCGACGGCGCGGCGGTGCGATTGCACGGCAAAGGCATCCTGCTCCTCGCGGGTGATGCCGGTTTGCTCGGCGACGTTCTCAGCGGTCTCGCCCATCGCGTCGATGCCGTACAGCTCGACCATCTTCGGGTTGGGGTAGCGCCAGCCCAGCGCGGTATCCCAGGCGGTCTGGTTGCCGAAGGCGAAGGGCTGCTCAGCCTTGGGCAGCGAATAGGGTGCGCGCGACATGCTCTCGACGCCGCCGGCGATGAAGATGTCGCCCTCGCCGGCGCGGATGGCGCGCGCGGCCTGGTTGACGGCGTTGAGGCCCGAGGCGCACAGCCGGTTGACCGTGACGCCGGCGGTGGAAACGGGCAGCCCGGCCAGCAGCAGCGCCATGCGGGCCACGTTGCGGTTGTCTTCGCCGGCCTGGTTGGCGCAGCCCAGGTAAACCTCCTCGACCAGCGCGGGGTCGAGATCGGTGCGGGCCAGCAGCGCGCGCAGCACGTGCGCGGCCAGGTCATCGGGCCGCACGGCAGCCAGCACGCCGCCCAGCGCCCCGATCGGGGTGCGGACGGCATCAATGATCACAACATCAGTCATGCATTCCCTCCGGGAGTAGAAGCGGTGTTCCCATTCTACCATTGAACGCAGCCCGCGGCGGTCAGGCGGAGGGCGCGGCCGGCCAGAGAGAAGGTCGGTTAATTTCCTTGCGTATTTGTTAGGAATGGATATAATCCTATTAAGCCCGTCCATATCCTGTTTTTGTGACAGGAATGGTAGGTTTGCTTATCAGCACGCCGCTGGTTGAAGCGACTCTTGGGGGCTGAGAATATTTTGGAAGGCTTTTCCGCAACCTTTATTGTTATATGAATGCAAACGACCCACCGGGCACGCACTTCCCTGAGGATGGTGAATGACGCGCAAGTTGGTACGATGGACGATGACCCTGCTGGCACTGCTGCTGGCTGCACTGATCGTAGGGTGCACGCCGGAGAGTCCTGCAATCTCCATCCAGCCCACGCCCGAAGGCGCACAGCAGGTCGATTCGGATTTCCGCGAGTTTTACCGCGCCCTGGGCGGCGTTGATCTGCTGGGGCCGGCCATTTCGGCGCCCTATACGCAGGACGGGCGCAAGTGCCAGTACACCGAAAACGTGCTGATGTGCCTGGATCCGTACCTGACGGACGCCAGCCGCTTCAGCTTTTATCCGCTGGGCAGGAAGTTCGGCATCACCGACACGCCCGACGCGCAACCTGCCCAGTCCGGCGACCGCGTGGTGGATGGCTATAAAATTTACCCTGAATTCGTCCGGCTGTATGATTCGCTCAACGGCGCGCTGTACGTGGGCCGCCCGCTGACCAAGGTGCGCACCAACGCGGCCGAGCGGCGCATCGAGCAGTATTTCGAGAACGTGGCCTTCTACCGGCGCTACGATGATCCGAGCGGCGAGGTGCATCTGCTGCCCTACGGCGCGTACGATTGCGGCCTGGACTGCCGCTACCAGTCGCCGACCTCGTTCATCCCGCAACAGATGGACGTGGAGCAGCCCTTCCTGCCGCTGATCATGCGCCTGGGCGGGCCGGATTTCTTCGGGCAGGTGCTTTCGGAGCCGTTCGTGAACGCGGACGGCCTGTTGATCCAGATTTACGAGAACGCGGTGCCCTGCGCGCCGCAGGACCAGCCGCAGGCCTTTCGTCTTTGCCCGCTGGCGCGCTGGCTGAACATGCCGTCCGTGCCGGCCGGCCCGAAGGTGTATGCCGAGAAGGACGGCGTTTACTTCTATCCCGTCCAGGGCGATCAGGGCTACCACGTGCCGATCGATTTCGACAAGTTCATCGCCCTGCATGGCAGCAAGGAAATCTCCGGGCAGCCGATCGCTGAGGTGATGGCAGCGGACGGGGTTTACCGGCAGTGCTTTGAGAATTACTGCCTGGATTACGACCCCACGCGCGCGGCCGGGCAGAATGTGCGCATGGCGCCGCTGGGCGCGCTGTACCTGAAGCAGGTGCGCCCCGAAGCCGCCGTGCCGGTGGTGGAAACCGCGCCCAGCGTTCCGCTGGTGTATTCGGCCGAGACGGTGGAGATGCGCATCAGCGAGGCCAACCCCACACTGGCCGCCAACCAGCCGCAGCGCTTTGAATTGGTGGTGCTCAATCGCGCCGACCAGCGCCCGCTGGCCAACATCGAGGCCAGCCTGGATATTGTGCTGCCGGACGGGGCGATCGTCAGCGCGCACTTCCCGCCGACCGGCACGGACGGGCGCTCGATGGTGGAGGTGCAGTCGCTGCCGGCGATTGCCAACGGCAGCATCGTGCCGTACCTGGTGTGCCTGAATGTGCCCGCTGAGAAGGCCATTTGCGCGGCGGAGAATTTCCTGATCTGGAATCCATGAGAAGAACGGATAGCCACAGAGGACACAGAGAAGAAGAATGAAGAAAGCACAGATGATGAATACGTCTGTGCTTTTTTGATGGCTGGGTAGGTGAATTTATGGGCGGGCTTCGGCCAGCACGGCGACGCGGGTGATGGCGTCGCCGGCGGTGTAAAGCGTCAGCGCGGCCTCCAGGCTGCCGCCAGGTTCCAGCGGGGCGGTGCTCTCCCAACGGCGCACAGCCACAATGCGGTCCGCGGCGTCATAGCCCACCGCCAGCAGCCAGACCTGACCGGCCCGGGCGGTGGGGTCGGCCAATTGCAGGGTGACAGTCACCGCGGCGGCGAGGCCGTTGGCGGCGATTTCGGCGCGCGGCTCCAGTTTGGCCAGGCCCAGATAGCGAGCCGGTTCGGCGGGCACGGGCACCGCGGAGGCCAGTTCGGCGCTGGCCTGAGCGGGCTGGCCGTCCTGCGCAGGATAGAAGGCCAGCAGCGGCATGCTTTCACCGGGCGCGAGCAGGTTGAGCGGCGGATAGGCGCTGCGGTCGGGCAGCGGGCTGCCGGCGGCATCCACGGCGCGCAGCACGGCGGTCACGTTTTCAACGGCGAAACTTTGCGAGTTGGTGACCGGTAAAAAGCACCAGGTTCCGCCGCTGGCTTCGGGCAGGCAGTTGGGTTGGCCCAGTTGCAGCCCGACCGGCGTGGGTGAGAGCTCTTCGACCGGCACAGTCGGCGTCACCTGCGCGCTGGCCGGGATGACGAGCACCGTGCCGACGCTCATCAGGTTGGGCTGTACGGTCGGGTTGGCCGCCAGCAGGTCTTGCAGGCTGACCTTGAAGCGAATGGCGATGCCAAACAGGTCGTCGCCTTTTTT
>CALMIB010000392.1 GCA_937863945.1 uncultured Longilinea sp. | reverse complement strand
AAGGTGACGACAGTGAGGGCGAATCCCACATCAACAAACCTCCATTTGGCCTTATAATCAACGGCTGCCATGAAACAACCTTTACTTGAACACAACTACCAGGGCGAATCGCCGCTGCGCACGCTCTGGTTCCTCTTCGAAGGCGACCGGCTGCACCTGTTGATCGCCGCGCTGGTCTTCATCGTCAAGCACAGCCCGGTGTGGTTGATGCCGCTGCTGACCGCCAATATCATCGATGTGGTGGTGCAGCGCGGCCCGATCGCCAGCCTGTGGTGGAACGCGCTGGTGATGGCGCTGCTCTTCCTCCAGAACATTCCCATGCAGATGCTTTACATGCGCCACCTGAGCATCGCGCTGCGCCGCATGGAAACGCGCCTGCGCTCGGCGCTCTCGCGCCAGTTGCAGCGCCTGTCCATCGGCTACTTCGCCCGCGCCAGCGCCGGCGTGCTGCAAAACAAGGTGGTGCGCGACGTGGAAACCATCGAGCAGATGGTGCGCCAGCTTTTCGACGGCGGCCTGAGCGCGGTCAGCAACCTGACCGGCGCGGTGGTCGTCACGGCCGTGCGCGCGCCGGCCTTTTTACCCTTCTTTTTGGTGATGGTGCCCATCTCGGCCGCGCTGGTGCAAACCATGCGCCGCACGCTGGCCGCGCGCAACCAGGCCTTCCGCGGCCAGGTCGAACGCATGGCCGCGCGAGTCAACGAGATGACCCACCTCATCCCCATCACGCGCGCTCACGGCCTGGAGCGCAACGAACTGGCCCACATGGACGAAACCCTCACCCAGGTGCGCGAGGCCGGGCTGGAGCTCGACTCCAGCAACGCCTTGTTCGGCTCGGTGTCGTGGGTCGCCTACAACCTCTTCAACATCCTGTGCCTGGTAGCGGCGGCCTGGGCCTCCTATACCGGGTTTCTGCCCATCACCGCCGGCGAGGTGGTCATGCTCAGCGGCTATTTCGGCTCGCTCACCAACGCCGTGATGGGGCTGGTCAACCTGATCCCGGCCATCAGCAAGGGCTTTGAATCGATCCGCTCGGCCGGCGAGGTGCTCGAATCGCCCGACCTGGAGCATAACGAAGGCAAACAGGTCATCGAGGACGTCAAGGGCAATTTCCGCTTTGAGGATGTGTCCTTTCACTACCCCGATGGCGACACCGCCGTGATCCAGGACTTTAACCTGGCGGTGCGCGCCGGCGAGAGCATCGCGCTGGTGGGGCATTCGGGGGCGGGCAAATCGACCGTGCTCAACCTGGTGATCGGCTTTGTGCGGCCCACCGGCGGGCGCATCCTGCTGGACGGGCGCGACATGCGCGAGATCGATCTGCGCGCCTACCGGCGCTTCATCTCGGTGGTGCCGCAGGAGTCGATCCTGTTCGAGGGCAGCGTGCGCGAGAACGTCACCTACGGCCTCAGCGGCGTGCCCGACGCGGTGGTGGAGAGCGCGCTGCGCGACGCCAACGCCTGGGAATTCGTCCAGAGTCTGCCGGAAGGCATCCAAACGCACATCGGCGAGCGCGGCGCCAAACTCTCCGGCGGCCAGCGCCAGCGCCTGGCCATCGCCCGCGCGCTCATCCGCGACCCGCGCGTGCTGATCCTCGACGAGGCCACCTCGGCGCTCGACAGCGAATCAGAAGCGCTGATCCAGGAGGCGCTGACGCGACTGATGCGCGGCCGCACCACCTTCATCGTGGCGCACCGCCTGAGCACCATCCGCGGCGCCGACCGCATCGCCGTGCTGGAAGATGGCCGCATCGCCGAGCTCGGCACGCACGCCCAATTGATGGCGCAGAATGGCGCCTACGCGCGCATGCAGTCTGCCCAGGAGCGCGGCGTGGAGATGGAACATTGACGGATACCCACCTGAATACCATCCTGTTCGACCTGGACGGTACGCTGATCAACAGCCTGCCGGCCTATATCGTGTCGTTTCAGCAAAACATCCGCGAAGTCACCGGCCGCGACGTGAGCGCCGATGAACTTGCCGCGCACATCAGCATCCCCACCCCGCGCATCCTGGAGCATTACGCCGCGCCGGAGCAGATCCCCGGTATGGTGGCGCGCCACAACGAATTGATGCGCCAGAACGCCAGCCGCATCAAGTTCTACCCGGGCGTGCCCGAGGCGCTGCGCAGCCTGCGCGCCGCCGGGCTGAAGCTGGGCGTGGTCACCTCGCAGATCGAAGGCGAGCTGGCCACTACCCGCGCGGCGCTGGGCATCGACGACCTGATTCACGTGTGGATCCATTCAGACCTGGTGGCGCACCCCAAACCCGCCCCCGACCCCGTGCTGCTGGCGCTGGAGAGGCTCGGCGAGGCGCCCGAAACCGCCATAATGGTGGGCGATTCGATCTACGACCTGGGCGCTGGCAAGGCCGCCGGCGTGCGCACTGCGGCCGTCACCTGGGGGTTCACTGCGCTGCCGGCCCTGCTGGAAAAATCGCCCGACCTGGTGCTGCGCGACCCCGCCGAGCTGGCGCAATTGCCGGGGATGTGAATTCAATGTCATTCTGAGGGAGCGCAGCGACCGAAGAATCCAGGTACGGCATTGTCAAAAAAACCAAGATGCTTC
>CALMIB010000391.1 GCA_937863945.1 uncultured Longilinea sp. | reverse complement strand
GTCGGTAGCGCAAAATCTGGCGATCCCATGAATACGACACGAATGCTCATGGAGGTGATTTTAACATATTCTCCCGCATCCGGTGACGGCCAGAGGCATCGGTCCGTTTACGCGGGTTCCAGCTTTTGGCCTTCCGGAGTATCGGTAATTTTCCAACCCAGGTTACTCACCGCGTCGCGGATGCGGTCGGATTCCTTCCAATCCTTGCGCGCGCGGGCGGATTGCCGGTCGAGCAGCAGGCGCTCGACCTCCTCAGGCACCATCGTGGCGGTTGGATCATTCGACCCATCGGCTTCAACCGCCTGGAGGGCATCCCACACCCCGGGGTCAATGCCGTCCTCCAGGTGTTCCGGGAGGCGGCATTCGCCGAGCAGGCTCATGGAGAACGTTTCGCCAGAACAGAACAACAGCGGCTCCTGGTCGCCGCGCAGGATGTGCACGCCGTCTCGACCGGTCACGCGGCAGGTTTGCGCGGTGAAATCAAGAATGACGCCGGAGTGCTCGTCGATCCCGATGACGGTCATTTCCGCGGGCAACTGGCCGCGCAGGATTTCAAAACGTTCCAGGCCTATAAAACAGCGCCCGGTGTCCACGTCGCTGCCGCCTTCGGTGTTGTTCCAATGCGGCACAATGACACAATTCAATCCAAAATCCGCCAGCAAATTCAAACCCGGTTTCCAGTGTGGATCTTCGCCAACCTTGAAAATTTCATACACCGGTATGGCCAGAGCGCCAACCGCGGCCGTGGCGGCGCTGGCCAGTGCGATCGCAGCCCCCATGCGCAGCCTGGCCCGCAGGATTTCCCATGCCAGGCTGTCCTGAAGCTGGCGCACTGTATAAGTCGGGCTGCCTGGCCCCATGAAAACCAGGTGAGCAGCCTTCAAAGGCGCCAGGGTATCCCAATCGTCCGTTCCGCCGGGCCCCCTGCGACGGGCAGGCACCAGGTCAATCGTGGGTTGGTAATTTTGCAACCGTTTCCGCAGGTACTCCACCACCCGGCCGGCCACCTGCGCTGAATTGATTTCAAATCCGGCCGGTGTCTCCATGACCCCCACGCGAAGTGGAGCAGGCAATTGGCGCGCCAGCAAGTCAAATGCCTGGCCACCCCTTGCCGCTGTTTCGCCAGAGCCGATTAAAGCAACGTTTCCAGGCCTCACCATCGATTCCTCATTTCTCCGCGACTACAGCTAATCAAACCGACGAATTTCACTCATTGCAACCATGACAAAGCGCGAAGTTAATCATACCCTAAGTCATGGGCATGTCAATTCATCCAATCGCAAAAGCTGCGACAAATGATGGCCTGATTTCTTTCAAATCTGATCCATTTGGCATAAAATTAAAATATGGATGAAGTCAACTTACGCAATCAGATCGAGCGGGAATTGTCCGCGGGGTTGCTGGCCCGCGAACAGGGCCTGGAAGGAAAAGCGCGGGTCTGCGCGCGGCGCGCCGCTGGCGTTGCCTTGCGCCATCACTTCAGCCGCCGCCAGCCGCAGTTGGCCGCCCTGAGCGTGGTGGATATGATCCTGGCCTATCAGGAAAGCGCAGATCTGCCGGCCAACATCCGCGAGATCTGCACCCATCTACTCACCCGCGTCGATCCAGATTACAATTTGCCTGTACCGGTGGACTTGTTAGCGGAAGCCCGAATATTGATCGACCATATCCTGGAGGAGCTCAATCGCCATGACCGAAGTGCCTGAAATCATCATGTACGGGACGACCTGGTGCGGTCAAACCCGCCGCGCGCGCGCATTATTGGATAAGAATAACATCCCCTACCGCTGGATCGATATTGATATTGAACTGGATGCCCGCAAAATTGTTGAGGAGATCAACAACGGGTACCGCAGCGTTCCAACGATTATATTCCCAGACGGCAGCCACCTTACTGAACCGAGCAATCAAGAATTGGCCGAGAAGTTAGGCTTGTCCGCGCTTGATTGATCAATCCATTGATGGCGCGCGGCCACTGGACTAACGGCTGAACCAACGCACAAGTTTTCGAATCAGGGCAAAGAGAACAAATCCGCCCAACAGACCACCCGTCAGGATCACGAATCCTGTTTTCCAGGACGGCTGCCCGGCAACCGTTGTATCGGGTGGGCTTCCAAGCCGTTTTTTAAGATGGTCCACAAATTCGATGCGAGGCTCGAAAGACCGGAACCGCTCCATCAAACGCGTTTCAAGTTCGTCCACAGGAAATATCTCCTTCGCGCTCATTCCCCCGGCTCCTCATCGCTCACCGGGTAAGCCACAATGCCAATCGGTCCAGGGCCCAGGTGTGTCACCGCGGGAATCGATAAATTCATCACGGTCACATCCCGGATGTTAAAGATTTGTTTTGTCTTGGCCAACATTTCCTCCGCCAGCGACGTGTCCACGTATGGGCAACGGCCAGATCGACTCGCTGTTGGTCGATACGATCTCCTATCACCTCGAGCATGCGGGGGATGGTAAAAATCCTTCACCTGCTGAGGCAAATGAAGTGAGGTTCGCGAAATTTGGCGCGCCTGTCGGACCATCTGGTAGGATTTGTTTCCGGTTAAGTCGATCGTCTGGGT
>CALMIB010000390.1 GCA_937863945.1 uncultured Longilinea sp. | reverse complement strand
GCAGCGGCGACGGCGACCGGAGCGGCGGCGGAAACGCCCCACTTCTCTTCGAGCTTCTTGACGAGTTCAGCGGCTTCCAAAACGGTGAGCTCGCTCAGTTCAGCAACCAATTTTTCCAGGTCAGCCATTGTAAAAATCTCCTTCAAAATCAAAATGCGATTGTCGTTTGTCTAATTCATCCGGTCAGCCCGCGGCTGACCCGCGCTTCAGGCAGCCGGAGCTGCTTCCTTCTCGGAATAAGCCTTGAGAACGCCGGCCACAGAGCGGGCGGGTTCGGCCAGAGTGCGCACGAACTTGGTCGCCGGGGCGGAAATGACACCCAGCAATTGGGCGCGCATGACCGGCAGGGGCGGCAGTTCGGCCAGGGACTTCACCTGCCTGGCAGAGATGGCTTGCCCATCCAGGTAACCGCCCTTCATGGCGAAGATTTCCGACTTGACGGTCGCATCGCTCAGCACTTTGGCCAGCGCGGCCGCATCGGCCAGGGCAAAGCCCATCAGGCTGGTGCCTTCCAGCAGTTTACCGTGCTGGATGCCGGCCTTGTCGAGCGCCATCGTCATCAGGGTGTTCTTGGTGACGTGCAGCTCGCCCCCGGCTTCGCGCACCTTGGCGCGCAGCACATCGATGTCCTTCACCGTCATTTTGGTGTAGGAGAGGACGAAGATCGCCTGGCTCTTCTTTGCCCAGTCTTCATACTGGGCTAATAGTGTCTGCTTATGTTTCTTTGAGAATGCCAACGAGAATTCACCTCCTTCCGCGGCAGGATATAAAAAGTCTTTGCCTTGCGTCTGCCAGGCAAAGACTTTCGACCCCAAACGGAACAGGGTTGTGAATGCTCACGCGTCTTCACCTCGGCAGGATATTAAGCCTGAAACTCAGGCACCGGCTGTCAGCGGCGAAATCAACTTTTCGGTTGTCAGCGGGCCAAAGTATACCACGCCCGGGGCAAAACATCCAGAGCGGCGGGCATTTTCGGCCCCCCGCTCCGGGAGATTGACAGACTACTCTTTGGTCGACATCGACTGCGCCTGGTTGACATCCAGGTGCACGCCGGGGCCCATGGTGGTGGTGATGGTGATGCTCTTGATGTACGAGCCCTTGGCTGCCGCCGGGCGCGCCTTCTTGATCGCTTCCATGAACGCGGCGAAGTTTTCCACCAGCTTGGTCAACTCGAAGGATGCCTTGCCGATGGGGACGTGAATGTTGGCCGTCTTGTCGAGGCGGAACTCAACGCGGCCGGCCTTCGACTCGTTGATCACGCGCGGCAGATCTTCAGCGGGCACAACCGTGCCGGCCTTGGGGTTCGGCATCAAACCGCGGGGGCCCAGCACGCGGCCCAGGCGGCCCGCCTTGCCCATCATGTCGGGCGTGGCAATGGCCACATCAAAATCGGTCCAACCGCCCTGAATCTTGTTGATCCATTCGTCGGTGTCGGCGACGTAATCGGCACCGGCTTTTTGGGCCAGCGCGGCGCCTTCGCCCTGCGCGAAGACCAAAACGCGCACGGTCTTGCCCAGGCCATGCGGCAGCACCACCACGTCGCGCACCTGCTGGTCAGCCTGGCGCGGGTCGAGGCCCATGCGCATGTGGACTTCCACCGTCGAGTCGAACTTGGTGACGGTGGTTTCCTTGGCCAGGGCCAGCGCGTCCTGCGGGGCATATTTGGTGGCAGGGTTTACTTTCGCCTGCGCAGCCGTGAATTTCTTTCCATGTTTAGCCATCTGTACTCCTTTGTGGTTCCAACGGGCGGCCATCGCCGCCCTCCCACCAGCTCTTAATCAACAACCGTGATGCCCATATTGCGGGCGGTGCCTTCAATCTGCCGCATGGCATCTTCGATATCCACGGCATTGGTGTCCTTCATTTTGATCTCCGCGATTTCGCGGACCTGGGCGCGGGTGACCTTGCCAACTTTGTCGCGGTTGGGCACAGCCGAACCCTTGTCAACGCCGGCGGCCTTCTTCAGCAGAACCGAAGCGGGCGGCGACTTGAGAATGAAGGTGAACGAGCCATCGGTGTAGATGGTGATTTCCGCGGGGAGCACCTCGCCGGCGCGCGCTTGCGTGCGGGCGTTGTAATCCTTGCAGAATGCCATAATGTTGATGCCGTGCCCGGCCAGGGCAGGACCAACGGGCGGCGCGGGATTTGCTTTACCGGCCACCAGTTGCAACCGTACGATTGCCTTCAGTTTCTTTGCCACAGTTTACTCTCCTTCGTGGTAATAGCGGGTGATTAAGGGGAGCACCCTCCCACAAAAACAGGCCTCCGGCGGAGAACCTGATTTCTACTAAGACTTTTCTACCTGTAAGAAGTCCAGTTCCACGGGCGTTTCGCGGCCAAAGAAGTTGACCATCACGCGCACCTTGGTGCGCTCCATGTCAATTTCAGCCACCGTGCCGCGGAAATCGTTGAACGGGCCGTCGATGATGCGCACGCGCTCGCCCACCTTGAAGGTGACCTTGACGCGCGGCGCTTCGGCTTCCATGCGGCGCAAAATCTGCGAAACCTCGTCCGGGCGCAGCGCTGTGGGGTCGTTGCCCATGCCCACGAATCCGGTCACGCCAGGGGTGTTGCGCACCACGTACCACGATTCCTCGGTGAGGATCATGTTCACCAGCACGTAGCCCGGGAAGACGTGGCGCTCCACCGTGCGGCGCTTGCCTTCTTTGACTTCGATTTCTTCCTGCGTGGGAATGACGACATCGAAGATCTTGTCTTTCATGCCCATCGTTTCGATACGCTGCTCGAGGTTGTACCGTACCTTGTTCTCGTAACCCGAATAGCAATGGATCACATACCAGGCACGTTCTTCGGCGGCGTTAACAGACGTCTGCTCAGCGGAGGAAGCGGGGGTCGCAGACGTGTCGCCAGAAACAGACCCTTCGGGCTGCTCCGGTGGCATCGATTTGTTTTTCTTGTCATCCTGCGCGTCCATTTACGCTCCTCTTCTCATGCGATGTGGTCAGAGCCTAGGCCAGGATGAGGGTGATCAGGTAGGAGAACAACAGGTCGAGCAGGCCCAACACAATCGCCATGCCGGCCATCACGGCCAGCACGATCAGGGTCAGGCGCCTGGCATCCTGCACGGTCGGCCAGGAAACCTTGCGCAGCTCGCCGATGGTCTCACGCCACCACTTCTTGACCCGAGTCAGGAGGTTCTTCTTTTCAGGTTGTTTGGCTTTTTCCGGCGTTTTGGCCGCGGCCTTAACAATCTGCTTCGACTTTTCAGGCGCCTTTGCGGCAACCTTCGTCAATTCCTTCGCTTTTTCAGTCTTCTCTGCCACACATCGCTCCTTTTACGGCTAAAACGCCGCCTCTTTGGACGGCGTCGCCAGGGGTGAGGCAGGCCAGGCAGGAATCGAACCCACAACCTCCTGTTTTGGAGACAGGCGCTCTGCCAATTGAGCTACTGGCCTGTAAGGAAGCAAGGTGCAGGTCCACCGTTCCAAACCTGCACCCGCTGCCTCATGTTTATCTACTTGGTCTCCCGGTGAGCGGTATGCTTGCGGCATCGGGGGCAGTATTTCTGCAGTTCCATGCGCCCTGGGTCATTGCGGCGGTTTTTCTCGGAGGTATAATTGCGCTCTTTGCATTCCGAGCATGCCAGGGTGATTACGGGGCGGATATCTTTCTTTTTGGAAGCCATGGTTATTCAGCTCGATCCGCTTACAGTGGACCGATTCTCCTTCTTTCGTGCAAACTTAGTCCAGAATCTTGGTGATGACGCCAGCGCCGACGGTCAGGCCGCCTTCGCGAATGGCGAACTTCGAACCCTGCTCCAACGCCACCGGTACGATCAGCTCGACCATCATGTTCACGTTGTCGCCCGGCATGACCATTTCCACGCCCGCCGGCAGTTCTATGTTCCCCGTTACGTCCATCGTCCGAATGTAGAACTGCGGCCGGTAGCCCTTGAAGAACGGCTTGTGCCGCCCGCCTTCGTCCTTCTTCAGCACGTACACTTCCGCCATGAACTTCCGGTGCGGCGTGATGCTCCCCGGCTTCGCTACCACCTGCCCGCGCTCCACGTCCGTCCGCTCAATCCCGCGCAGCAGCAAGCCCAGGTTGTCGCCCGCCATGCCTTCGTCCAGCAGCTTGTGGAACATTTCCACGCCCGTGCACACCGACGCCCGGCTCTTGTCCTGCAAACCCACAATTTCCACCGGATCCCCTACTTTGATCTTGCCGCGATCCACACGCCCCGTCACCACCGTGCCGCGTCCTTTGATCGAGAACACGTCCTCAATCGGCATCATGAACGGTTTGTCCACCGCGCGCGGCGGCTCGGGAATGTATTCGTCGCATACCCGCATCAACTCTTTGATGCTGGCGTATTCCGGCGCTTCCGGATCCTTCGAGGTGCTCTCCAACGCTTTCAGCGCGCTCCCGCGCACAATCGGCGTCTCGTCGCCCGGGAACCCGTACCCCGATAGCATTTCCCGCAGTTCCATCTCCACAAGCTCCAACAGTTCCGGGTCGTCCATCATGTCGGTCTTGTTCAGGTACACTACGATCGACGGCACTTCCACCTGCCGCGCCAGCAGCACGTGCTCCCGCGTCTGCGGCATCGGCCCGTCCGGCGCAGCCACCACCAGAATCGCACCGTCCACCTGCGCCGCGCCCGTGATCATGTTCTTGATGTAGTCGCGGTGCCCCGGCATGTCCACGTGCGCGTAGTGCCGGTTGTCTGTCTGGTATTCCACGTGCGCAATGTTGATCGTGATCCCGCGCGCTTTCTCTTCCGGCGCGTTGTCAATCGAGTCGTACGCGCGGAAGTCGGCCATCCCGCGCAGCGCGCACCACTTCGTGATCGCCGCCGTCAATGTCGTCTTGCCATGGTCGATGTGCCCCATGGTCCCTATGTTCAGATGCGGCTTGCTGCGGTCAAATTTCTGCTTCGCCATT
>CALMIB010000389.1 GCA_937863945.1 uncultured Longilinea sp. | reverse complement strand
TCGGCGTGATCCTGGGAACGCGCGCCTTTTTGCGGCGCGCCGCGGCCGCGGTGAAAATCAATTTGTTCGGGCAGCGTGGCTTGCTCATTCGCCCCCGTCTCTCTGGCGTCGGGCTGCAAAGTCTGGGCGGCGCGCGCGCGGTCGTCGCGGTCAGCGCCTGCGTCTGCGTGTACCTGTTCGCGCTGTCGATGTATACAGCCGCACAGGCTTCCAATCCTGAAGCTCCGGCCGTGATTGTCGCCGACGGCTTTTTCCTGGGGCTGCCCGGCGCACCCATTTTGTAGCTTAGTCATTATCTCACTAAGTAAAAATGCAAATCAGGGTCCGGTCGGATTTGATTATCTCCCGTGCCTGGCTTCCTCCTTCCCACGTCCTTTTCATGGCAGGCGGGAAGATGGCAGGAAGTTAGGTAAATTGGTGGCAAATGGAATAACCATTTAACGGGAGAACCGTTCAGGTGAAGCCCAAAATAATAACAGAAGGATTTTAGATTGTTGATTTTCGATTGAGACCTCCTTCGCGCGCTTTTACGTATAATGAATGCAAGGAATCCACCATGACCTTTTTTCAACCCCATGCAGGCTGAAGCGCGGCTCAACACGGCAACCTGGCTGGCCCGCCTGGCGGTGGCAGCCGTCTTCGCGCTCAATGTGAGCTGCGCGCTGCTCTTCCTCATCCGCCCGCAGGACTACGCCGGCGGGTTCGAGGTGGGCGGCGTGGCCGGTGAGACCCTCGTGCGCGGCTACGGCATTCTCTTTTTGATGTGGAACGTGCCCTACCTGCCGCTGATGCTGGCGCCGCGGCAGCGCACGCTCTTTCTCGTCGTGCTGGCGCAGCAGGCGCTCGGCGTGCTCGGCGAAACCTGGCTGTACCTGGCGCTGCCGGCGGGCCACGCCGCGCTGCGCGCAACCGGCCTGCGCTTTATCCTGTTCGATGCCGGCGGGCTGATTCTCATGGCCGCGGCGTTTTTCTACCTGCGCACGGCGCAGGGCCTGGAAGAAAACTAACCGCGAAGGGCGCGAAGAAAGGGCCAGGCGCGCAAAGATCAGCCCGCCGGGTTGGCCTTCCTCACAAACGCCTGGGCATAAGCCAAAACCACGAAGCCCGGTTTTTCCAGCGCGGGGCCAGACGAGATGCTGGTGACCGATGATTCCCTGTCTTGCAGTTTATCCGCTTCTCCTCAATCGTTGGCGGCCTGCACGTCCTCGCTCGAAAACACCACCTCTTCCTTGCCGGTCAGCTTCTCCTGCACCTTGGCCAGGATCAACTGCAAATGGCGCGAATGCGCCACGTAATCCAGGTCGTCGGCGGGCACGGTCAGCACCGGGCACAGCGTAAACCCGGCGATCCACTGCTCGTAGAGCTGGTTGAGCTGCTCGAGGTATTCGGGCTGGATGGTGCGCTCGTAATCGCGGTTGCGCAGACTGATGCGTTTGATCAGCGTGGGCACGGTGGCGCGCAGGTAAATCATCAGATCCGGCGGGTTGAGAAAATCGGCCACGGTCTCATATAAATCGTGGTAGGTGGCGTAGTCGCGCGCCGACATGTGCCCCTGCATGGCCAGGTTGCGCGCGAAGATCTCGGCGTCCTCGTAGATGCTGCGGTCCTGGATGACCGAGCCGGTGAAACGCCCCATGAGCTGGTGGATGCGCAGGCGGTGGGTGAGGAAGAATACCTGCGAGTGAAACGACCACGAATCCATCGAGTGGTAGAAGTCGGCCAGGTAGGGGTTCTCGGCGACCGGTTCGTAGAAGGGCTGAAAGTCCATGTGTTCGCACACGAGCTGCACCAGCGTAGATTTTCCGACGCCGATGTTGCCGGCCACGACGATAAATTTTTTCATGGGTTTTCTCCGCCAGCGAATTGATTGAACCCATTATACCCTGCCGGGCCGCGATCCCAACTCGAAATCCGGGCAGGCCCCACCGGTGTTTCGGGCCGGGGATGAGATGTAGGGGCACGGCGGCAAGGATCAAATCAACGCGGGTAAAGACGGTTCAGCCGTGCCCTGGACCGGGCAGGCCCA
>CALMIB010000388.1 GCA_937863945.1 uncultured Longilinea sp. | reverse complement strand
GCCCGCGCGTTGCACAGCATTGGCAACATGATCGAGCCTGATTACGTCACCTACCGCGGCGTGTTTGAGCTGGTCGTCAAGAATCTACCCACCCCCGCCCTGCTGGTGTACCTGAAAGCCCCGGTGCCGGTGCTGATGGAGCGCATCCACCGGCGCGGCCGGTCGATGGAAAGCACGATCAGCGAAGATTACCTGAACCTGCTGGATTCCTTCTACGAGGATTGGATCCGCGCCTTCGATCTGTGCCCGGTGCTGACCCTGCGGTCGGACGATCTCGATTTCGTCCACCAGCCCCAACACCTTGATACGGTCGTGGAGCGCATCAACGAAAAATTGACCGGCAAGGAAGAAATCGTCTTCTAAATGACCAACACGGAACCAGGTCGGCAAATTCTGATTCATTTTATTACAACGGAACATCCAGCAAACCGCCAGCCCATTGTGACCTGAGAGATCAGCATCCCAGTGTCATTTTTTGCGAGGTCAAAATACCAAAATCATGCGGTGACTTGATTCGCATCCAGGCAATTGAAACCTTTTTGATCTCCCTGCGTATATCAGGGTAGATCAACCTGAATACAGGAGCAAGGGTGAGCAATCCAGAAACGGAGTGGCTGCAGCGGTCCCTGCAGGGCGACGAAGAAGCCTTCGCCAGCCTGGTGGAACGTTACCAGAATCCGGTGTTCAACCTGTGCTATCGCATGCTCGGAGACGAATTCGAAGCCGAGGATGCCGCGCAGGAGACCTTCTGGCGCGCCTACCAGCACATCCAGCGCTACGATCCGCAGCGTTCCTTTGCCACCTGGCTGCTCTCGATCGCAGCGCACTACTGCATCGACCAGCAGCGCAAAAGGCGCGCGCCGATCCTTGCGATCGACGATCTGCTCGAAGAAACGCTCCCCGACCAGGCCCCTGATCCCGAGCGAACGGCCAGCCAGACCGAAGAACAATTGGCCATGCGAAAACTATTGGAAACCTTGAATGCCCAGGATCGGTCGGCGATCATACTGCGCTACTGGTACGACTTCTCCGAGGAAGAGATCGCCCGCGCGCTCAACCTCTCGGCCAGCGCAGTGAAGAGCCGCCTGTTCCGCAGCCGCCAGGCGCTTGCCCGGCAATTTATGGCAGACGCCGCCCGCGCGGCCGGCAAAGAAAGGAAACAGGATGAATCACCAGCCTTTTAACTCCTGGCTTTACGAAGATACCCCTCTCCCCGCGGCTCAGGCAGAAGAACTCAGGCAGCACCTGCAAACCTGTCCGGATTGCAGGCGGCAGCAGGAAGCCTGGTTGAACGTGCGCCACATGCTGCGCACCACCGAAGCCGCCCGCCCGCAGCCGGGTTTTTCCAACCGCTGGCAGGCCGGCCTGGAAGCGCGCCGCCTGCGCCAGCAGCGCCGCCAGGTGCGCATCACCATCCTTGCACTGGCCGGGGCAGTCCTGCTGGTTCTTTTAGGATTGTTGATCTATTTCGCGCTCACTTCATCTTTTGCCGATCTGTTTGCCAGCATGATCGGAACATCCACGCAAGTTGCAGTCGGCCTGGTTCAAATTGGCGAATTTTTCCAGTCGCTGCTGCGGTTTCTCCCCCCCGAGGTGACGGCAGCCGCCTGGTTCATTATTGCCAGTTGGATCTGCAGCCTGTGCCTTGCGTGGGTGTTGTCAGTCTGGCGGATTTCACGAAAAGGAGTATCCTCCCATGAAGAACTTCATTAAACTTCTCATCCTCGCCAGCCTGGTGGCCGTTTTGTTCGCGCTGCCAACCGGGGTGAAGGCCCAGGACCCCACCAACCAGGTGACCACCGAGGACGGCGGTAAAGTCGTTTTTGGCAGCGCCTACACCCTGGGCAGCGGTGAAACGCTGACCGGCGACCTGGTTGTCTTTGGCGGCTCCGCCGCCATCGAAGAAGGCGCCGTGGTTGAAGGAGACGTGGCCATCTTCGGCGGATCCCTGTCCGTTTCCGGCCACGTCACCGGCAACATCAGCGCCATGGGCGGATCGGTGAATCTGAACGAAACGGCTGTGGTTGACGGCGACGTCCAGTCGATGAGCGTTGTGATCAACCAGGCCGAAGGTGCTCTGGTGGCCGGGGAAATCATTGCCGAAGACCCCGACGGACTCAACCTGCCGAATGTCAATCCGGGCGATTGGTTCCCGGACGCGGTTACACCTGCGTTGGGCGGGCCTTTCCGCAGTTTTGGCACAGCCCTGTGGGCGCTGCTGCGCGCCCTGGCGCTGGGGCTGATGGCGCTGCTCATCGCCATGCTGGCGCCGCATCCCACCCGGCGCGTCACGCAAACCATCACCAGCGCGCCGGCTGTTTCCGCCGGCATCGGCCTGCTCACCTTCATCGTCGCTCCGGCCCTGGTGTTGATCCTGGCGATCACCATCATCCTGATCCCCTTTAGCCTGCTGGGCATCCTGGTCATTCTTGCTGCCGCCATCTTCGCATGGACGGCCGTCGGCCTTGAACTCGGCAACCGCCTGGCGGTGCTGTTCAAGGCGCAATGGGCCGAACCGGTCGCGGCAGGCATCGGCGCGGCCTTCCTCAGCCTGGTAGCCAGCCTGATCTCCATCCTCCCGTGCGTTGATTGGATCGTGACGACAGTTGCACTGGCCTTCGGGTTAGGCGCCATCATCCTCTCCCGCTTTGGCACGCAGGATTACCCCAACCTGGGCACGCCTTCCCGTCCCGCGCCGCCCGCGCCCGTGACGCGGGAACCCTATCCAACACCGGCGGTCATGCCGGTCATCCCCGAACCTGAGCCGGGCGAGCCCGCTCCCGGGAACGACGACCTGCCAAAACCCGGCTGATACCTGACCCGCGGAGGAGAAAAAGATGAAATCCCGCTTTTTCCTGACCATCCTGCTGGCAATCGCGGTGCTGGCGCTGCCCTCGCTGGCCTGTTCCATCACGTTCAACCTGCCCGATACTGTGGATACCACCACGACGCGCACGATGGACATTGCCGCCGACGTTCCCGTCAGCGGACAGACCACCGAGCTGAGCATCGAGATGGGCTCCGGCAAGCTTGAAATCACCGGCGGCGGAACCGGGCTGGTGGATGGAAGCGTCCGCTACAACGTGGAAAAGTGGCAACCGGTCGTCACAACCGACGGCAGCCGCGTCGAAATCATCCAGGGCAGCGAAGGCAGCATCGACATCCCCGACCGCAACGTGATCAACGAATGGAACCTGCGCCTGGGCAACACGCCCATCGACCTGCAAATTCAGGCCGGTGCGTACCAGGGCACGCTCGATTTATCCGGCATTCCCATCACCAACCTGCGCGTCTCCGACGGCGCCAGCCGGGCGACGGTGAAGTTCGACTCGCTCAACCCGGCGCGCATGGAGCAATTGACCTACAAGACCGGCGCTTCGCAGGTGGACCTGGAAGGACTGGGCAACGCCAACGCGACCGAAATCCTCTTTGAGGGCGGCGCGGGCTCCTACACGCTGGATTTTTCCGGCGACCTTCAACAGGATTTATCCGTGCACCTGTCAGCCGGCATCAGCAATGTGCGCATCAACGTGCCCGAGAACGCGCGCGTGCGCGTGGAGATTGGCGGTGGGTTGAGCAACGTCTCGGTCGGCGGCACATGGACGACCAACGGCGACGTGTATGAACGCAGCGGCAGCGGTCCGCTGATCAACATTAAGATCGACATGGGCCTGGGCAATCTGGAACTGCGCGTCCGGTAACCCCTGCCCCCGGTGGATATTGGTACAACGAACCTGAAGGATTTCCCCCCTTCAGGTTTGTTGTTACCAGGACATGCACGCGCGAATCCGGGCACTCAAGTATTCGCCGTTCATCCAGGAATGCAGCCCGTAATATTGCAACAAAATCCCTGGCATCGCCCGATTTCGGCGCGTTTACCTTAGGTTTAGGGAGTACAAACAGGCAAGGCGCTGATCACGATCATCTCGCTGGTGATCAACACGCCCTGGCTGCAATTTGTGATCTGAAAGTAGTCCCGGGAGCTCAATCGTGAGAAGAGGCGAATTCGGCTTTGGCAGCGGGGCGCGGCGCAGGTTTCTTTTCACGCAACCCCAGGGCCAGCAAGCCGCCGGCCAATGAAATCATCGCGCTCAGGGTGAAAATCGGCGCGATGCCGATCTGGTCGGCAATGCTGCCGCTCACCAGGGCGCCCAACGAACCGCTGGAGAAAATAAAAGCCAGCGCCAGTCCGGATGCCAGGGCAATGCCGCCGGGCATCAGCCGCTGCGCGATCACCACCACGGCGCTGTACGCCGATCCGTTTCCCAGGCCGGCCAACAGGATGAAGAGAAACAGCCAGGCGCTGTTGCCCAGGTTGGCCAGGATGAAGAGCGGAATCGCTCCGCTGGCCAGGGCGATGAAGATCACCTTCCAGCGGCCGTAGCGGTCCGCCAGACTGCCGCCCAGCAAATTTCCAAGCGCCGAGCCCGCCATAAACAAAGCCGACAGCAGGCCGTATTGCGCAGGCGATTGGCCCAACTCGAACAGGTATTTCGGCAGGAATGTGGTGACGTTTTGTTGAGTCCAGGACTGAAAGCCCGCCGTCAACGCCAGGGACAGAATAAAAAACCACGGATAAGACGAGACAGGTATTTTCACGCCGACGGCCGGCGGCGCAACCGCAACAGCCGGGCTGCGGTAGAAGGTGGCCCACAACCCGGTAATCGCTGCGACCAGCGCCATGCTGGCCAGGCTGACCGGCTCCCAGCGGTTAAGCAGCATCCCGCCGATGATCGGGCCCATGAAATAGCCGGTTTGCCCGAAGACAAAGAACAGGGAGGCGGATAACGTTTCCCGGCCGTCCAACGTGTTCCGTCCGGCCATAGTCGCCTGAGCGGTCCCGGCGGCGTGAAACGCACCGGATCCCATGCTGGCAAACACCAGGAACAGTAAAGCGATCCGGCCTTGCACCATCACGCCCAGGGTGAAAAATGCCGCCATCCAGAGGATGCCGCCCGCGACCACCCTGCGCAAGCCGACCCGGTCCGCCAGGTAGCCGAACACCGGCTGGGCAAGCGCCCCGGCAACCACGTATAGTGTGGTGTATAACCCGAGCAGGGTATTGGTCAGCCCCAGCGGGATACTCAGAAACGTGAGAATGATGGCGCGCGTGCCATTCAATGAATCCACCATCATGTGGCCCAACGCGGCCGTGACGAAATTTTTATCGCGGAACAGGGACATGAAACCTCAAGAAAGTGAGCGGTAAAGTTGCAGTCGTTCCATCCAGCGAAACACCGCCGGAGGCACCAGATAGCGGTAAGGCTGCCCGGCTGCGGCGCGCGCCCGGATATCGCTGGCGGAGATGTCCACCAGCGGGGTATCGAAAAATTGCACCTTGGCGGTGATTCCGGGCAGCACCTCTTCCAGGCGGCGCATGTCAACCGCGGCCTCCGGGCGGCGCATCACCCCCACACCCGCGCAGCGCTGCAGAAAAAGCGCCGGTTCGTGCCAGGTGGGCAAGTCGCGCAGCGAATCGCCGCCCATCAGGTAAAACAGCTCAGCCTGAGGGTAGCGCAGCGCCAACGCCGCCAGCGTGTCGGCGGCGAAATGCGGTCCGGGACGTTCGAACTCAACGGTCGAGACCTCAAACAGCGGATTGTCCGCCGCTGCCGCGCGAACCAGCCGCAGGCGCGTGCGGTCGGCGCTAATGCTGCTCCCCAACTTGTGCGGCGGCGTGGGCGTCAGCACCCACAGTACGCGGTCCAACGCCAATTGCGCGGCGGCATCGGCAGCCAGGATCTGGTGGCCGATATGGGGAGGGTCGAACGTGCCGCCGAATACGCCTATACGCATAAATCACAACCGCCGGATCAGTCTTCCCACTCCAGCTCGTAATCTTCGCCGATGAAGACGGTGTCGCCTTCCTGGATGCCGGCCTTGCGCAGCGCGGTTTCCACGCCCAGGTTCTCCATCAGCCGTTGGAAGCGCCGCACCGAACTCTCCAGCTCCCAGTAGGTCATCGCCGCCGCGCGCTCGATCGCCGCACCGTGCAGCCGCCAGCCCTCAGGGATTTGTTCGATGGTGAAGTCGCGCGGGTCGTCTTCCGGCTTATACACCGGCAGCGCCTGTTCCACTTCCGGCTCGGGCGCGTTTTGCAGCAATTCGTGCGCCTTCCAGAGCAGCGGCATCAAATTATCGTGCGTCGCCGCCGAAATGGGCATCACCTCCGCGCCGCGCGCTTCCAGCGCCTGTTTAATTGCCGGCCAGCGTTCCTGCACGTCCGGCAGATCCATTTTATTGAAGGCAACGATCTGCGCTTTCTTACCCAGGTTGGGGTCAAACAGCGCCATTTCGCTGTTGGTCTGCGAATAGTCCGCCAGCGGATCTTCCGACAGCCCGTCCAACAGGTGAATCAACACGCGCGTGCGCTGCACGTGCCGCAGGAAGGCAAAGCCCAGTCCAACGCCCATGTGCGCGCCTTCGATCAGGCCGGGAATGTCGGCCAGCACCATGGTCGTCTCGCCATCCATCTCCACCACACCCAGGTTGGGCTCCAGCGTTGTGAACGGATAATCCGCGATTTTTGGGTTGGCGTTGGTCACCGCGGCCAGCAGACTGGATTTGCCGGCGTTCGGTACGCCCACCAGGCCCACGTCGGCGATCAACTTCAATTCCAGCCGCAGGTTGAATTCCTGGGCCGGTTCGCCGCGCTCGGCCATGTGCGGAACCTGGTTGCGCGGCGTGGCAAAGTGCTGATTGCCGCGTCCGCCGCGCCCGCCCTTTGCGACCGTTAGCCGCTGGCCTTTTTCCACCAGGTCGCCGACCAGCTCGCCGGTGTCGTCGTTATACACCAGCGTGCCGGCCGGAACTTTGATGACCAGATCGTCGGCCGATTTACCGGTCATGTTGTTGATGCCGCCCTTGGCGCCGTCCTGCGCAGTGAAACGCGATTGATGCCGGAAGGTGGCCAGCGTGTTGAGCGAATGGGTCACTTCAAGGATCACATCCCCGCCGTGTCCGCCGTCGCCGCCGTCCGGCCCGCCGCGCGGCACGAACTTTTCGCGGTGAAAATGCACAAAACCATCTCCGCCCTTGCCTGAGCGCACGAAAATTTTTGCCTGATCAATAAACATCGCTTACCTGCTTCCATTTCATCTTGTTTGTATCGCCTGCGCCCACCCGGGAGAACAATTTTTTCGCACCAACGGAATTATATCAGAACAAGAAGGACCGGCCATCTTCTGCCGGTCCCTCTTGATACTGGTCTTACCGGTGTTTACTTGCCGAACTTGGCCTTAAGGATTTCTTCCAGCGTGGGCTGGCCGATCTCCTGCAGTTCATAACGCACGCGCTGCATGGGCTTGTTGACCTTGATGACGCGGGTCAGGTCGATCGGCGTGGCTGAGATGACCAAATCCACGTCCGCGCGGTCGATGGTCGCTTCCAGGTCGCGCATCTGCTCGTCGCCGTAGCCCATCGCTGGCAGAATCGCGCCAGTTTTGGGGTACTTCTGGTAGGTGGCGGCAATGGATTTGACCGCGAACGGGCGCGGGTCGACAATTTCGCCGGCGCCAAAGCGGCGGGCAGCCACCCAACCGGCGCCGTAGGCCATTTCGCCGTGGGTCAGCGTCGGGCCGTCTTCGATGACCAGCACGCGCTTGCCGCGGATGGCTTCGGGGTTCTCAACGAACAGCGGCGAAGCGGCTTCGATTACAACTGCCTTCGGGTTGAGTTCATTCAGGTTGTTGCGCACGGCGATGACTGCATCCGGGGATGCGGTATCGACTTTGTTGATCACAAACACATCCGCGTGGCGGATATTGGTCTCGCCGGGATGATAGCGGACTTCGTGACCCGGGCGGTGCGGGTCAGCAACCACGATCGCCAGGTCTTCCTTGTAGAAGGAGAAGTCATTGTTGCCGCCGTCCCACAGGACGATGTCAACTTCCTGCTCAGCCTGGCGCAGGATGGCTTCGTAATCGACGCCGGCATACACGATCACGCCGTTATCCAGGTGCGGTTCGTATTCCTCGCGCTCCTCGATGGTGCACTCGTGCTTGTCCAGGTCGGCGTAAGTGGCAAAACGCTGCACGCGCTGCTTGACCAGATCGCCGTAAGGCATGGGGTGGCGGATGGCAGCCACGCGGTAGCCCATATCGCGCAGGATCAGCGAAACGCGGCGGGTGGTCTGGCTCTTGCCCGAACCGGTGCGCACGGCGCACACCGAGACGACCGGTTTGGTCGATTTGATCTGCGTGGTTTCCAACCCCATCAGGCGGAAATCAGCGCCCGCGGCCATCACCTGCGAAGCCTTGTGCATCACGTACTCGTGCGGCACATCCGAATAGGCAAAGATCACCTGCTGAACCTTGTGCTCGGCGATCAGCTTGACCAGGTCGGATTCAGGGAAGATCGGAATGCCATGCGGGTAGAGCTTGCCGGCCAGCTCGGCGGGATAGCGGCGGCCTTCGATATTGGGGATCTGAGTGGCCGTGAACGCCACCACTTCATACTCCGCGTTATCGCGGAAATACACGTTGAAGTTGTGGAAATCGCGGCCTGCGGCACCCATGATCAAGGTACGAATCGGGGTCATACAATAGTCTCCTTAAGAAGGTGAAGTTGCATCGCCAAGGGGACGATGGTGCCCTTATCGCACCGCCTGGGGGACGGTGCTGCCCTTTCACATCGCCGTGGGGGCGATGACGCCCAACACACTCAAAGCATTGCCAATTGCCTGTCGCGCGGCCGCCACCAGTCGCAGCCGTCCATCGCGCACGGCGGGCTCGGCCTGCAGGACCGGGCACTGATTGTAAAAATCGTTGAAGGCCTTGGCCATTTCATAGGCCAGGTTCGAGAGAACCATCGGCCGGTAATCATCGGCAGCGGTTTGAATCTCGCGCGGCAGCCGGGAGATCAACTCGACCAACTGCACTTCCGCCGGAGAAAGCTCGTAGGCTGGCAAGCTGGACGCGGGCACATCCCCACCCCACTTGCGCAGGATGCTGCCGGCGCGCACGTAGGCATACTGGATATACGGCGCGGCCTGCCCGTCGAAATCCAGGGCGGTTTCCCAGTCGAAGGTCACCACCTTGGTGTTCTCGCGCGAGATCATCGAATAGCGGATCGCGCCCAGCGCCACCGCCTGTGCGATTTCCTGCTGCTTTTCAGCGGGCAGGTCCGGGTTCTTACCGCGCACGATTTCCAGCGCGCGCGCGGTCGCCTCGCGCACCAGGTCTTCCAGCAGCACCACGGTGCCTTCCCGCGAGGCCATCGCCATGTTGCCGGGCAGCGTCACCAACTCATAGGGAATATGCTGGCAGCGCGCCGCCCAGGGATAGCCGGCAATCTCCAGCGTCTTGAACACTTGCTGGAAGTGCAGTGACTGGCGCACATCCACCACGTAGAGCGATTTCGCCAGGTCGGGGTAATCGCTGAACTTGCGGGCAGCCAGGGCAAGGTCTTCGGTCGCGTACAGCGCAGTGCCATCCGAACGCAGCACCACCAACACACGGAATTTTTCCTTGTCCAGGCCGAGCAGTTCGTCCAGTTTGACCACCACCGCGCCGTCCGGGCGTTCATCCGAAGCGATGCCGCGGTCGATCAGGTCGTTCACCAGTAGCTTGCCGGCCTGCTCGACCATGCTGTTGAAGTAATACACGTCAAAGCGGATGTCCAGCAGTTCGTACAGCGCTTTAAAGCCGTCCAGCGACCACTGGCGGGTTTCTTCCCACAGCGCCACCACTTCCGGGTCACGCTGATCCCAGCGCACGTACAGCGCGCGCACTTCGGCTTCCAGGTCGGGGTTGGCTTCCAGCCGTTTGCTGGCTTCCAGGTACAGGTCGCCCATCCAGCGGGTGATATCCTGTTGCGGCTTCTCGCCCCGATGGTATTTCATGTAATTCCACAGCCATTTGACCACATGCAGGCCGAT
>CALMIB010000387.1 GCA_937863945.1 uncultured Longilinea sp. | reverse complement strand
AGCGCAGGTTATTTCGCCCCCAGGCAACCGCCCTCTTAGCGAAAGTGGCCCGCGGCGTGAACACAGCATCGGCGGATGGTTCCTCATAGTCCACCAGCACCTGCGAGCGCACCTCTTCGATGGCCGGCGGGGCTTCTTCAGCCGCTGCCAACACGCTCAAGCGTGAAGGTGCTTTGACCATCTCTTTCTGGTCGGGTTCGGCAGCATGTTCGACGTAATCTTCTGCCACAGGCTCTTCGGTGTGAAAATGCGCTTGGGTGTCCACCCAATCCCGATGCAGCACGCTTCCACCGGCCAAATCGACCTGGTTTTTCGGCGCGGTGACCTTGCTTTCCGTTTCGGCGCCCTGTGACAACCGCAAAAACAGATCGACAACCTCGTCCTGCTCCTCGGAATGTTCTTCCACCGCCTCCGGCGCTTCCTGAGAGGCGTAGTCATCGTAGAAAAACCTGTGCTGGCCGGGGATCCCGGCGGCAGGCTCGGGCGATTGCACCTTCAGCAGGCGTTCGCTCAGTTCGTCGTCGCTCACCTCGGTTGGCATTTCTTCCGGCTTGACCGCGTCCGGGTTCAACCAGCCGGTTACCCGCTGGATCAGGTTGCGGGTGGTTTTTTTGGGCGCATCGGAAACCGGCACAGCTTCCGGCATTAGCTCGGCGCGTAATTTTTCGGCCTGGATCGGCGCTGGCTCGCTGGTTTCGTTGACGAAAGCCGTCGAAAGCGAGCCGTCGCCCGCGTCAGTCAGGGCTGCTTCCGTTTCCAGCACGCTTTCGATCAAACCGGCGTCCAAATCCAACCTGGCCGGAATTTCCACAGGAACGGGTTCAACCTTCTCGGCGGCGGCCGCATCGGGTCTGGCCTCCGCGGCAGAAATCACCGTCTGCGCTGCTTCCGGCGTCCATTCGGGCAGTGGCTCCTGGGGATGCGCGGCTTGCTCATCGGATGGATGAAATTCACCCCGGTCTGCTTCCGCCTGCGTTCGCTCTCCGCCGCCTTCCCATTGTGCAAGACCATCGTCCCCCCGCGCGTTCAAGTTCTCTTCGATCGGCGGCTGCGCTTGTTCGCCGGGCAAGGGTCCGGTGAATGGGCTGAGCGGTTTAGTTTCCGCGGGCTGCGGCTGCACAGCCGGCAGCATTCCGGTTTTCTTACGCAGCAGCCCGGTGACTTTTTTCAACAACCCGGAATTCTTTTTTTGCCGCAGCTGCTCTTGTTCTTCCTCAGCCATGCTGGCGCGCAAGTCGTCAAGTTCAGGCTGAGCGTTGACCGGCTGCGCGGAATCTGCAGGCTCTTTTCCCCCGCCGGGGAGGACTGGATACTCATCGGACATGATCCACCGGGCTTTCTTTACGGCATAGCCGTGGGAATGAGCGGTTGTTCGAGCCGGATGGTGTAAGTGAGATCACCCGAGGTGGGGACGATCGTCTGGTAAGCGCGGAACAGGTATCCGACGCTGAGTTGGATGGTCGTGCCGACCCCCTTGCGGGAGAGGTCAAACACGGCTTCGCCGTTGCGAACGGTCTGGGTTGCGCTGGTGCCGTCGGAGAATTCTGCCGTCACGGTGATGCCGTCCACCAGTTCGTTTGGCGTCGGCGTGCGGTTGCCGTCGCTATCCACGTACACCACCAGGCGCAGCCGGCCGGTCGAGTAAATCGGCGTCGGTGACGGCATGGGCGTGGCCGCGATGAAGGTGGGCGCCAGCGTGGGTGCCTTGGGATCGTCCGGTGCCGTGGTGTAAGAGTCGAAGGTGGTCAGGCGCTGCCACAGCGAGTCGATGTAGGTTTTGCCGCCCGGGCATTTCAGGTTGGCCGAGATATGCTCCCAATCCATCGCCTGCCCGCTGGCCTGCGTATCGCGCAGCGCATTTAGCAGGCAGCCAAAGCCGGAATGGTAGGAGACCAGCGTCAACTTCCACATGTCTTCATAAGACGGCGGTTTGGAGGTCACCGATGCCTGAATGTAACGCGTCTGTTCGCAGTTGGCCAGCAGCACTCGCGAAAGGATGTTGATCGACTGCGCGGCATTATCCAGGTTGACGCCGTTCGGGCAGTCGATGCAGGCGGTGTCGAGCATGCTCAACACGATGGCCTTCAACTGGGCTTTCTGGGTGGCCGGCAGGCTCACATAGCCGGCCGAACAGGTGAACTGCGCCGGGTTGCAGACCATATCGAACAACACCGGGTCCCAGCGCAGCGCGGCGTCCACGCCCAGGTAATTGATCTGCGACAGGCCGTACTCGTACAGGTAATTCTGCTCGCCACCCGGCCAGTACTGCGATTCGATTTCGATAACTGTCTTCAACAGCCGCGCCGGCACGCCGTTTTGAAGCGAAGCGTTCCAGATGGCCGGATCGAACTGGTTTTGCCAGGCGTTGACCTGCTCCCGTGCGGTCTCGATGGCGCAACTGTTGGGCGCGCCGTTCTCCAAAAATCCGCCGCTCGGGCAGCCGCTCGTGTCCACCTGATTGTTGATGATCAGCTTACCGGTGAGAAAATGCAGGGTTTTGTAGGTGTTCAACTCAACCGGCGTGAGCGGCATGCGCGCCCACGCGACCGAGCCGGGCACATCGGTGCCAAACTTCAACGCGCAGGCGTCGCTCCACTCCTCCACGGGCGTGGTGGCTGCCAGGGTCACGCGGTAGCCCTGCTCGGTCAGCGAGTAGCGCACGGTGCCAAAATTGTGCTGGCTGCTTTCGCCAGCGCTGTTTTCAGCCCAGTATTCGATGGTCGCATCCGCGCTCAGCGGCACCTCGCAGCGGCTGCCCGGGCAGGTGAAATGCGTCTGTTCATTGATGACGCCGGTGATTCTGGCGATGCTGTTTGAGGTCAGCGGTTCGTACGCCGAAATAATCACGTAGGGCTTGTCCAGGTAGCCCACCGGCGCGGCCATATATACGACCATGTCCGGCGCGGTGACTTTGACCTTGCGGGTCACCTGGAAGGCTTCCTTATATTGCCACTTGTAATACTTGAACAGCGTGGCTTCGTCGATGATTTGTTCCTGGCGGGCCGGCTGCGGCGTTCCGGTCGCCGCGGTGGGTTCTGGCGTGACCGCCCAGGAGAAGATGCTCATCGGGCAGTAAGCCAGGGTTTCAAAATAGGTCGGCGTACCCTCATGCTCCACCGTGGCCGTGCAGACGATTGCCCGTGTGTTAGAAGCCAGCAGCTCCCAGACGTACTGGGTCACCTGGAACTCAAGGTCCTCAGTCCGGTCGCCGCCGCCGCTTTGTGCAAAAGCTGCCCCCACCCCGGCCGCCAGCAGGCTCAGGATGATCAGAAGAATGAGGAGAATGGTGCGCCGGTTCTGCATGCCTGGAGGGATATCCGCGTTACTTTTTTCCGGTCATTTTTTGCGTCACCCGTTTCCAGGCGGCGGTTGGAGAGACCGGCGGAATGGCTTTTATGCTCTCGGCAACGTTGACGTAGGCCATCTCTTCGAAGATCGCTGTGGCTGGCAGTTCCGAGTTGTTGAGCAGCACAGGCTGGCCGAAATTGACCGAGCGGATGTATTCGTTGGGCGCGTAGGCGAAACTGTGACTGATGGGCTGCTTGAGCACCTTTTCAATTTGCGCCTGCTTGATCCCGGCAATCGCCAGATTTTGGTTGAGCACAACCTTTACTTTTTCAGGCGCATAGCCCAGCAGGTTGTAAATTTCAAGGCTGCTAATTGACGAGCGCACTGATGCCATTTCGGGAGCGACGGTCAAAAAAACCGTGGATGCCTGGTTGAGCATGTGAATGGTGATATTCCCAAAGTTATGCGCCGTGTCTATGACGATGAAGTCATACATTTCTTCCAGCCGGGTGAGCAATTCAGGCCACAGATCATCGGCAAACGAATCATCTGACAACGGCGAAGCCGGCGCAGCAATGAAATGGATGCCGGAATTGTGCTTGGAGATGATCTTCTTGATGAGGTCGTTATCCAGCTCGCTGGCCCGCCGGTTGGTCAGGTCGTCAAAAGTGCGCGCGGGCGATGTGTTCAGCATCAGCGCCACCTGACCCGCCGTCATATCCGCATCGACCAGCAGCGTGGGTTTATCCCACACCTGGTGAAACGCCAGCGCCAGGTTGACGGCCAGGCTGGTGCAGCCCACGCCGCCGCGCAGGCTGTGCACGGCCACCACCGTGGCGGGTTCGCGGGTGGGCCCGGCCGGCAGCGCCGAGCGGATGGCTTCGCTGCGCCGCATCAGCAGGCCCACGCGTGCCACCAACTCTTCGGGCTGGAACGGCTTGCCCAGGAAATCGTCCGCGCCCACCTCAAAACCCTTCAGTTTGCTGGGCAGCTCGGTCTGGCTGGTGAGAAAGATGATCGGCGTCGAGCGGAACCGCGGCGTGCTGCGCAGTCGTTGGACGACTTCGTAACCGTCAAAATCGGGCAACTTGACGTCCACAATGATGAGCTCGGGATTGCTGCTCCCTGCCGCGCGCAGGCCGTCCATGCCGGTTTTGGCAAATTCCACTTCATACCCCTGCGGCTTAAGGGCATGATCCACCATTTTGAAAAAAACAGGCTCATCATCAATCAGTAAAACCCGTGGCATACACGCTCCGTTTTTTGGACCGATCAAATTTTCAAAGGGTTACCCGTTTTCTGCGGGCAAAATATGGGGTCTGTTGGTTTAAACAATGGAGCCGTGATGCAATCATTCCCCCAACGAATACCTAATCATACTTTATTTTTCAGGATTCAGGGCCAATTCCTCGGCATGAATTTTCAACTTTTCCGCAGCCTTCTCCACCTGCGCCAGCAATTCTCGGGCCGCATCCGCCTCTTGCTGTTTGCTGGCCTCATCCAGCCTGCTCACCAGGCTGTACAATTGCCCCGCGCCAAAGTTGGCGGCCACCCCTTTTAGATTATGCGCATGAAACGCCAGTTTCTTTAAATCTCCGGTCGCTAAAACTGAATTCATCTCGGCGGTTTTCACCGGCAAATCCAGCAGGAATTCAGTCAGGAGGGTGAAGTAAAAATCCCGGTCGCCGCTGAAGCGGGTCAACGCGCCGTCGATATCCAAAACGGCATCCGCCGGCGGTGCATTCTTACGGAAGCGCAGGACGGTCGCGTCTTTTTCGTCGGCGGGGCCGGTCCAGCGCTCCAGGATCTGGAACAGCTTGCGCGTATCGATCGGCTTGGATATGTAATCGACCATGCCGGCGTCCAGGCAGCGCTGGCGGTCGCCCGGCATGACGAGCGCGGTCATGGCGATGATGGGCGTTTGCTGGTTGGGGCCTTGCGCCGCGCGGATCTGGCGCGAGGCTTCAAACCCATCCAGGTCCGGCATTTGCACATCCATCAGGATGGCGTCATAGCGTTTCCGACCGGCTGCCGCGATGGCTTCCAGGCCGCTGCCTGCCAATTCGACCGTGTGGCCGCGCTTGCTGAGCAGCGAATTGATCATTTTCTGGTTGATCACGTTGTCCTCAACCACCAAAATATCCAGCGGCTTTTCAGCCGGCTGCGCCGGGCCC
The DNA here is from genome assembly GCA_937863945.1 of uncultured Longilinea sp. Taxonomy (GTDB): domain Bacteria; phylum Chloroflexota; class Anaerolineae; order Anaerolineales; family Anaerolineaceae; genus Longilinea. The sequence continues at coordinate 4,419 of CALMIB010000387.1, read as the reverse complement.
GGCTCAATCCGTTGGTGGCTCTCCAGGTGTGGGGTGAGGCCCAGCGCATATTCCACCATGCTTTGCAGTTGCGATTGTTTGATCGGCTTCTGCAAAAAGCCCGAATAGCCCAGCGCGTCCAGCTTGCTCAGTTCTGACCGCCGGCCCATCGAGGTCAGCACGACCACGCGGATATCGCGGGTCAAGGGTTCATTGCGGATGGCGCGCAGCGTGTCTTCGCCGTCCATGCCCGGCATCTGCATATCCAGCAGCACCAGGTGGTAATGCGCATTGGTGAGCAGTCCGCGGAACAACGCCGGGATGACGTCCTGGCCCTTTGAGATGGCGGTCACCTGGCAGCCCAAACCTTCGATCATTTTGGAGAAAATCTGGCGGTTGACGGCGCTGTCATCCACGATCAACACCCGCACGCGCTTCAAATCGCGCGTGGTCATCGGCTCGCGGCCGGCCGGTTTGGGCAATTCATCCAGCAGCGCCGTGAACCAGAACGTGCTGCCCTTGCCCGGCTGGCTTTCCACGCCGATCTGGCCGCCCATCATGCCGGCCAGTTGTTTTGAAATCGCCAGCCCCAGCCCCGAGCCGCCATATTTGCGCGTGGTCGATCCATCCACCTGCACGAAGCGCTCAAAGATGTCCTTCTGGCGGTCTTCGGGGATGCCGATACCTGAATCGCTAACGCTGAATTTGACCAGGGCTTTATTGTGTTTCTTCTTTTCCAATTCGCAGCGGATGATCACTTCGCCGTGTGCGGTGAACTTGAGCGCGTTGTCCAGCAGGTTGACCAGTACCTGGCGCAGCCGCACCGGGTCGCCGTTCACGTGCTCCGGCACCTGCGGCTCGATGTAGGCCAGCAGTTCCAGCCCGCGTAGATCCGCGCGGCTGGCCATCATCTGGGCCACCCCCTCGACCATCGAATGCAGATCGAAATCGACCGGGTCGAGCACCAGTTGCCCCGATTCGATCTTTGAAAAATCGAGCACGCTGTTTAACACGCTCAACAGCGCATCCGCGCTTTCGCGCGCGCCTTCCAGGAAATCGTATTGCTCATCGTTCAGGGTAGTGTCCATGGCCAGTTCCAACATGCCAATGATGCCGTTCATCGGCGTGCGGATTTCGTGGCTCATGTTGGCCAGGAACTCCGATTTTGCCCGGTCGGCCTGTTCGGCGTCCCGCCGCGCCTGCACCAGCTCGGTGATGTCGTGGTACAACCACAGGGCGCCCTTCACCTGTTCATCCTGCACCAGTTGAACGCCCAGGGCTTCCACGTCGGCCAGCGTGCCGTCTTTCCGTTGCAGCCGCACCGATGCTTTCACCACCCGGCCGGGGCCGGGAATATCCGGCATCAGGCTGCTTTCAAGCGGGTTCCCATTCATATTCAACAGCGGGTCAATCGCCCGGCCGACCACCTCGTCATGGCTGTACCCAAACAGGGTTTCGAAATAGGGGTTGGTGGTTAGAATGTGCTTCTCATGATCCACCGTCACGATCGCGACCGGGCTGAGATTCACCAGCGTTTCCAGGTAGGCTTTTTGCTGCCGGATGATGGCTTCATCCTGCTTGCGCTGATTGATGTCCTGCACAATATAGATGAAGCCTTGCTTGTCTTCTTCAAGGGCAATCGTGAAGCGGGATACATCGTACCAACCGCCTTTAGCCGGGATGTGCGTCTCTCCATGGACTTCTGGCAGGCGAATCGGACGGCCGCCTGATTCACCCAGGTCAAGCGAGGTGATGGGATGCTGGATGACCTGGTCAAAACTGTTATTCAACCATTGGATAGCCGCGCGGTTGCAGCGGATGATGATCCCCTGCTCATCCGTGACCAGCAACGCGTTCTGAACCGCATCGAAGATGCCTTCCCATTCGCGCTTGCCGCGCTCGAGGATTTTTTCAAGCTGAAGCCGGTTGGTTTCCTCCAACCGCTTCTCCTGCTGCTGTTCTTCCAGGAGGGCAATCTGCCGTTGCAGCGCCTGGTTATCACGCTCGGCATTTTCCAGGCGCATGCCCAACCAGCGGCCCGCGAAACCCATGAGAGTGGGCATGAGAAACACAAATAACACCATCACCACCAGCCGCAAAAACGGCGGCATGGCGGCCAGCAATTCCGGTAAATATGGAAAAGTGAGCGCCAACGCCACCAATACCAGCAATAGCCCCAGGATAACGCCCTGCAGGGAATGCCTGTAAACAGCATTTCTGTTCTGGCTCGTTTCGTTTTTATTCATAAAAAACCGCAATCGCAAACCAATGTTGGGATGCTGATCCTGCGGTATCCCCCTGAAAGTTTCTAAATATCATAATTCTATGCTCACTTTAATCGACTTGAGGTTGCAAGTCAAGTTCCAGATTTATCAGATTCGTTTGATTTTTCCATGAGTTTTATTACATTTGCTTATAGGACAAATTGGCTACGCGCATTAATTCCCCCTTGAAATTCACCCGCCTTTCCTTTATACTGATTTTATATCCGCATCACGCGGCTTTCATCGCCTTTCTGCTTCCCCCGGCCGCCTCGTGCAGCCGGGGTATGCTTTTCGCGAAAGGAGTGTCGCATGACCACCATCACGCTTTCCCGCCAGCTCGGCTCCGGCGGCGACCAGATCGCCGCCCGCGTCAGCGAGCTGCTCAACTACCGCTTGTTCGATAAAAGCATGATCCTGCAGGTGGCCGCAGACGTCGGCTTGTCGGAAAGCGAGATCGTCGACTTCTCCGAGGATTCGCACACGGCGCGCAATTTCTTCGAGCGCCTGTTTGGCGGGTCGCGCACCGTGGCCCGCTCGCGTGTGTGGGTCGAAACTCCCAGCGGCGAGCGCCAGGCCCAGGACGTGCGCCTCGACGACCAGTCCAGCGTGGCCATCACCCAGGCCAGCGTCCAGGCGGCTTTCCGGCGCGGCAACGTCATCATCATCGGCCGCGGCGGGCAGGCCATCCTGCGCGGCCACAAGGACGTGCTGCATGTGCGCATCGTCGCCCCCATTGAGCAGCGCGTCGCCCGCCTGGTGGATGAGCAATTCACTTCGTACGATTCCGCCGCGCAGATGATCAAATCTCACGACCGCGCGTCGCAGGATTACCTGAAGCACTATTACGATGTTGACTGGGACGACCCCCTGCTCTACCACCTGGTGATCAATACCGGCCTGTGCTCGGTGGAAATGGCCGCGCATTGGATCCAGTTCGCCGTTGAGGTGATGCATTTGGAGTAGCGAATAGCTTCTAGCTTTTAGCTGTTGGCGATTCGCTTTCGGCGGCCAGGGGCGGCCCGCCTGTGTAGAGGGCCAGCCGCACCGCTCTATCCATCATCGTAGCGCTGTCGGTCGCCTTTTGATGGCGCCGGCCTGCCCTTCCCTTCCCCGGCCGTTAAGCAAGGGCAAAACGGCTTTCAGCCGCCATCGTTCTCATTTACCCGCTCTCCCTCCATCAATCATTTTTATTTATCGTATGGCTATACGCAATTATTATCGACAATCCATTGTTGCCAACGAATCGCCTACAGCGAACCGCTAAAAGCTACCCGCTCCGCTCCAGCTCCAGCAGCCGGCGTTTGCGCCACAACCCGCCCCCGTAGCCGGTCAGTTTGCCGTCCGCGCCGGTCAGCCGGTGGCACGGAACCAGGATGGCAAGCGGGTTGGCGCCGTTGGCGCTCCCCACCGCGCGCGCGGCATCCGGCGAACCAATCTGCGCGGCCAGCGCGCGGTACGTGCGCGTTTCGCCGTAGGGGATGGATTGCAGCGCAACCCACACACGCAGTTGAAACGGCGTGCCGGCCAGCACCAACGGCAGACTGAAATGCCGGCGCAGCCCGGAAAAGTATTCGTCCAGTTGGGCTCGCAGCGCGGAGAAAAACGGGCTCTCCCCCGGCGCGGATGCGGCCCCCAGGCCGCCCGCCAGCCGGCGCAATTGCGGCTCCACCCGGCCGCTGTCGACGAATTCCAGCAGGCACACGCCCTGCACGGTCGCCCCGGCCAGCATCGGTCCAAGTGGAGTATCCAACTGACAGGTGACGATCATCTTACCACTATACTAAAAGGAAGAATCCTCATTGTACTGTTTTATTGGATTTATTCTTCAAATCTAGAGAACCACGATGGATCAATTATTACATTTTCAACGGGAATAATTTCTGTTTTGACACCTAATTTCAGATTCTTCAACATCATCGCCAAGTCGTCACCATCGATTAAATCAATTGCCGTTGCACCAGCCCTGTTAGCTTCCGTTTTTGCGTCTTGTGTAAAATGACTTGTGGTAATAATCAATCCTTTATCAGCCCTACCAATCATTGCTCCGCGAAAATCTCGAACTGTATTTGCACGAACTGGGTTTTTCCATTTTTTGCACTGAAAAATAACTCGAAAACTCAATAGACCATTCAAACGTAGAATGCCAAAACCATCTATTCCTCCATCACCACTTCTT
>CALMIB010000386.1 GCA_937863945.1 uncultured Longilinea sp. | reverse complement strand
CACCAGTCGGGCAATCGCCTGGCCAAATTCCACAGGGCTGCGGTCAACCAGGTAGCCGGTCACGCCCGGCACCACCGATTCGCGCAGGCCGCCTTCAGCCACGGCCACCACCGGGGCGGCGCAGGCCATTGCTTCCAGCGGCACCAGCCCAAACGGCTCGAGGATCGACGCGCAGGCCACCACCTGGGCGCGGTTGTACAACTGCAATAGAGTCTCGTCGCTTACCATATTCATGAACGCCACCCGCACGCCGGATTGCGCTGCCAGGTCTTCGCAATATTGCTTTTCCGCGGCTTCCTGGTAGTTGCTGGCCACAATCAGGCTCGGCCGCGCCTCTTCCGGGATGAGCGCCAGGCTGCGGATGATGAAATCGAAACCCTTCAGCGGGGTCAGGGCTCCCACCGCCACCACCAGGTTTTCTCGTTCCAGCCCCAGCGGGCGGTTTTTCTCCGAATCGATGCCGTGATACACCACGCGCGCATCCGCGCCGTAGATGCGGTAGATGGCCTCGCGGGTGAAATAGCTGTTGGCGATCAGGGTGGTGGCTGCCAGCACGTTATCGCGGTCGATCTGGCTGCGTTTGTGCTCGAAGGCCGCCCGCAGGAAGTCCAGGCGGTCCAGGAATTTCGAGGCCGCCCGCGCAGGCCGGTAAGGCCGCGGCACTTCCGGTTCGTGGGCGGCGCGCAGCGGTTCGCGGCTGTGATAGAGCGCCGGCGTGTGCAGGTAGCGGATGATGCCCGGCGTCTGCGCGAACTGGCAGGGATGCACATAGACCACATCATAGCCGCGGCTGTCGATGTCCGCCGCGATCTGGCGGTGCAGCCGTTCCAGGCGCACCAGGTCCAGCCAGCGCGCGCCGTAGTTCAGGCGGCCAAACGGGCGGCGCAACTGCGGCAACGGATCGAAGCGGTAGGTATAGGTCTGTTGAACCGCCCCGGACAGGTCGCAAAACTTGTGATCCGAGCAGGAAAGATCATAGAGATCGATGGGGTGCTGCTGGCCCAGCCGGCTGGTGATGGCACACAGCGTGCGCTTGGCGCCGCCGGAATGCAGGTTGTGGTAAACGGCGATCTTCAAGATATTTGCCTTCCCGGGTTACCAGCCAATGCCGTCATACGCGCCGCCCAGTTCGTCCGGCTCGGCCACCACGCGCGCCAGGTCGATGACCTGCCGGCCCGGCTGGCGGATGAGCGGCAAAAACTCCGGCGCGTTATACCCCACCACCAGCACTTCGGCGTGTTCGCCCAATTCTTCCAGGCTGTTGCACAGCAGCGATGAAATGTGCGGGATGGCGTGCTCGATGTAGGCTTTGTTGGCGCCGAACAGGCGCGCCAGCGACACGTTGGCGTCGTAAATGCGGATATCGTAACCTTTGCCCAGCAGCGCCTCAATCAGATCCACCATTGGGCTTTCGCGCAGATCATCCGTGCCGGCTTTGAAGCTCAATCCCAGCACGCCGATTTTTTTCTTACCCTTTTTAAGCACCATATCCACGGCACGCTGGGTCTGCGCCTGGTTGCTGCGGATGATGGCCTGCATCAGGGGCAGGTCCAGGTCGGTATGACGCGCGCGGTGCAGCATGGCGCGCAAATCCTTGCCCAGGCACGAACCGCCAAACGAGAAACCCGGCTTGAGGTATGCGCCGGAAATGTTCAACTTGTTGTCCATCTTGAAGATTTCCATCACGCGGTGGCTGTCGACCCCGGCTGTTTTGCAGAATGAACCGATCTCGTTGGCAAAGGTGATCTTCAACGCGTGGTAGGCATTGTTGGCATATTTGACCATCTCGGAGGTCTTGATCTCGGTGCGCACCAGCGGCGCCTGCAGGGGGGCATATAACTGGCTGAGGGTGTCGCCGGCCCGCTCGTCGCTCTGCCCGATCAACGTGTAAGGCGGCCCGAAGAAATCCCTGACCGCCGACCCCTCGCGCAGGAATTCGGGGTTGCTGCACAGGCCGATTTGCTCGCCGACCTTCAGGCCGGACGACTGCTCGAGGATCGGCTTGACCACCGTTTCCAGCGTGCCCGGCAGCACCGTGGAGCGGATGGCCACCACGTGATATTGCTGCTTCTTCGCCAGCACCGCGCCGATCTCTTCGCACACGCGCCGGATGTACACCAGGTTCAACCCGCCGCTCTCGTCGCTGGGCGTGCCCACGCAGATCAACGAAACATCTGCGCTCGCCACGGCCTCATCGGCGCTGGTCACCGCCCGCAGGCTGCCGGCGGCAGCCGCTTCCGCGATGATCTGATCGATGTCCTGCTCAATGATGGGGCTCTTTCCGGCGTTGATCATCTCCACCTTGACCGGATTGACATCCACCCCAACGACTGAATGACCCAGCTTTGCAAAACAAGCCGCCGAAACGCAGCCCACATATCCCAGACCGAAAACCGCAATATTCATAGAATCTCCCTTGTGCTTCGAACTTGTTACCTCAGGCGCGCCCCTGCACCGAGCGCATCCAGATTTCAAACATCACCAGCAGCCAAAGCTGCAAGCCGTACTTGTCCGCCCCCTCTTTGTGCCGGTCCAACATATCCACGATCCGCTTTTGATTAAACAATCCCCGCTCCCGGGAAGTCTGATCGGTCAAATAATCGCGCGTGATTTCGTACAGCTCGCCGCGGATCCATTCATCGATTGGCATGGCAAAACCCATTTTTTGCCGCGCCAAAATCTCCTGAGGCATCAAATCGGCAAAAGCCAGGCGGAACAACTTCTTCGTCTCGAGTCCATGGACCTTCATCGCCGGAGGCAACGCCGCGCTCCACTCAACAATGCGATAATCCAGGATCGGGCAGCGCACCTCCAGCGAATTTGCCATACTGGCAATATCCACTTTGACCAGGATGTCATCAACCATGTAAATCGACTGGTCGAGGTAAAACATTTTATCCAGCGCCAGCCAGTCAGCCTTGGATTCCGGCAGGCTGCGCACCAGCCATGAGTCAAAAAATTTGATCTTTTTTTGTAAATTCGCAGAATAGAGCTGATTTCTAGTTTTTGTATTCAAAAAGGTCATCCGGTTGGCAAATGCCTGAACCGGTTTTCCCATTTCTCCGGCAATACCGGCCGCTCCGTATGCTGCGCCTTTGAACGCGCCCAGGAACCGCCGCATATTGCGCAATTCGATGCTGCGCGCCACCGAATGGACTCCATCGCGGAGATATTCTGGCAGCAGGCGCAGGGGATTGAGCGCCGAGGCATAGCGAGGATAGCCCCCGAAGGTTTCATCACCACCATCGCCGGTCAGCGCCACCGTCACATGCTCGCGGGCCAATTTGGACACATAATAGGTCGCAACCGCCGAATCGTCGCCGTAGGGTTCGCCGTAATGTTGCAGCAATTCAGGAAGCACCGTGAGCAAATCGGGGCGAATAATGAATTCATGGTGGTCGGTTTGATAACGATCAGCAATCTGGCGCGCAAATTTTAACTCGTTGAAATTATCCGATTCAAACCCGATCGAAAAGGTCTTGACCGGCTCGTCCATCATCCCGCTCATCAAGGCCACAATGGCGCTGGAATCCAACCCACCGCTCAAAAAAGCCCCCAGCGGCACGTCGCTGACCAGCCGCCGCCGCACGGCGTCGGTCATCAGCCCGCGCAGTTCTTCCACCGCCTCACCCTGGCTCACCTGGCGCTTTTGGCCGTAGGGGATATCCCAGTAGCGTTCAATTTTTATCTGCCCCTTTTCGGCCAGCAGGTAATGCGCCGGGCGCAGCTTGCGGATGGCCTTGAAAATGGTAAACGGGCTGGGAATGTACATCATGGTCATGTATAAATCCAGGGCGTCGTAGTCCATCTCGGTGGAAATGCCCGGATGTTTGCGCAGCGCTTCGATCTCGGAGGCAAAGGCCACGCCGTCCGGCAGCACCGAATACACCAGGGGCTTCTTGCCCAGCCGGTCGCGCGCCAACAGCAACCGTTGGCGGGCAGCATCCCAGATGGCCAGCGCGAACATGCCGTTGAGATGTTGCAGGCAATCAACGCCGTACTCCTCATAAAGATGGACAATCACCTCGGTGTCGCTGCGGGTTTTGAAATCGTGGCCGCGCCGCACCAGCTCCTGGCGGAGTTCAAGGAAATTATAAATTTCGCCGTTAAAAGTGATCCAAACGCTGCCATCCTCATTGCCGATGGGCATGTGGCCGGTGTTCAGATCGATGATGCTCAGGCGGCGCGAACCAAACCCCACCATGGTGTCAAAATAGAATCCGTCGTCGTCCGGGCCGCGATGGACGAGTTGGGCGTTCATCTGTCGGATCAGGTGCTCATCCACAGGGGTATCATTAAAGTTGTACTGACCGACAATTCCACACATGATCAGATCACCTTGGGTCCATTCAACCAGAATTGCTTGCGGTAATAGCGCGTGTGCCACATGCACAGCAGTTTGCCGTAAATGCTGCCCGATTCAGCCACCAGCCACATCACCGGCAACGTCAGGTAATCATAGTCCTTGCCGCGCAGCCGCCCGACAATGCCGCGGTAAACAATGGACCCCAGGTAGGTGAACAGCGCGCGCACCTGCTTGAGCATCACTTTGGCCTGCACCTTCGAATTGCGCGGGTAATTGGGCATATCCTTATACAGGGTCGCCAACAGCACTTCGGAATAGCCGTAAATTTTGAAGTGCCGAAACAGGCGCTTCACATTGGCGCTGAACATGTGATAGACCACGGCCTCTGGCGCGCTGACCACGCGCTTGCCGGTTTTCCATTGGATCCGCCAGGCCATGTCCACCTCTGAACCCGTGTACAGGTTAGGGTTGAACATGCCCACATCCAGCACCGCCTGCGTGCGATAGGCGGCGTTGCCGGTGAGCACCGACTTGGGAAACCCGGGGGCCATTTCGACGCAGTTGATAAACGGACGGATTTCATTGCCCAAAAAGCGCTCCACGCGGGTCTTTGGCTGGTAGGGTTCAATTTGCCCGCCAACCGCCACCACGTCGGGGTCCTGGAACGGCGCCACCATGCGCTGCAACCATTCCTTAATCGGTATGCAGTCTGAATCGGTAAAGACCACAATCTCGCCCTTCACTTCGCGCAGGCCGGTATTGGTGGCGGCGTGCGGGCCCTGCAATTTGGTTTCATACACCAGCTTGACCGGGTACTGCTTGACCACCTCCGGCGTGCCGTCGCGGGAATTGTTGTCCACGACGATCACCTCGTAGCGATCCTGCGGGTAATCCACCGCCAGGATCGCATCCAGGCAGTTGCGGATGGTGCGCATGCCGTTATACACCGGAATGACGATGGATACGGTCGGGAAAAATCCCTCGCTATTGTTTTCAGCGTTCAGGTCAATCTGCGGGCTCATCTCTGACTCCAATACCGTTCCGCGTGTGCGTGATAACCAAATAATTTCCTCCAGGTGCGCTCGCGCCGCCCCCCGCTTCCGGCCAACGCATAGCGCAAT
>CALMIB010000385.1 GCA_937863945.1 uncultured Longilinea sp. | reverse complement strand
TCATTACAACCTCCTTCATTCAATTCAAGCCCCAACGAGACCCAAATTCTTCTATTCAACATAACATTTCGTATGTTAAGTCTCTGTAAAGTTTTCACCATTGTTGTTCAAATGAATTGCATTCTCAATCACGACTTCGCCCACAAAAAGCTACAAATAACCTTTACCGACAAGGTATGGAACGTGAAAACATTATTTTAAGGTGCCGTTTGACAATAACCAGGCGGAACGCGATCTCCGCATGGTCAAGCTGAAGCAGAAAATCTCTGGTTGTTTTCGCTCAGAAGACGGCGCCGAAGCCTTTTGCCGCATTCGTAGCTACATCTCGACTGCCCGCAAAAACGGACAAGGTGTGCTGAATGTGTTGCAGTTGGCTTTGACAGGATCGCCTTTCGTTCCTCCTATTCTTCAGGCCTGGCTGAGTTCTCCAGCCTGAGTAGTTACATTAATAATACATAAATACATATTGCAATCGACAACCAGTTTTACAAAAGTGAGAAAAAAGCGCCCTCCTTTTGGAGAGCGCTTCATCTTTTAGCCTGATTCTTACCGATTCAGCACCGGCCGGAACTTATACCCGTATATACGACTCGGTCCGCGCTGAATGGGTGATGGTTAAAGTCTAGAATCGTATTCGCCATGCCTGCCTATATGCCAATCATGGTGGCTTTCGGTTGCGCAAAACGCGGCTTGCGTGAAACCCGCTCTTATCAAAACAAGTATAATGACCATATTCACCTTTTTTGGATATGGAGTTCTCCCATGCCTACTGATCTTCAAGAGCAAATCGAACGTCGCCGCGAACGCGCGCGCGAAGAGATTCTGAAAATCACTAACAAAGGCAGCCACCCAGTTTTCAGCCAGTTCGAGGTTAAATCAGTCAGCGGACGTTCCTACCGGGTAGAAATCCGTTCGCTGGACGAATTCCAAAACTCCTGCACCTGCCCCGATTACAAAACGAACCTGATCGGCACATGTAAACATATCGAGGGCGTGCTGATTTACCTCAAAGTTGAATACGACAAAAAGCTGGACAAACTCGTCAAAGAGCGTCCACGCGGCACGCAGGTCTATCTCCATTATGGCGTGGATGTCACCGTGCGGGTCGTGCTTCCGCTCCCGGACTCTATCCCGGTCAAGGAACTGCTCAACCGCTATTTCGATCCCGCCGGCATCCTGGTCGGCGCGCCTTTGCAGATTCTGCCCTCGTTATTTGCCGCCATCGAGACTTTGCCTGCGCATGAGCGTTCCCTCCTTAGCATAACCGAAGCCGTACGCGAATACCTTGCGTTGATCCAGGACCGCGAGGCAGTGCAACAGCAAAAAGAATGGTTCCGCGACCAGGTCAAACGCGGACACCGCACCTTCGACGTGCTTTCCACCAAACTGTATCCCTATCAACAAGAGGGCGCCATGCACCTGGCTTTTGGCGGCCGGGCTATGCTGGCTGATGACATGGGGCTGGGCAAAACCGTCCAGGCAATCGCCGCCGCCGCGCTGCTCAAGGAAATGCGCGATATCCAGAAGGCGGTCATCATCTGCCCGGCCTCGCTCAAGCACCAGTGGGCGCGCGAAATCCGGCGTTTCACCTCGCTCCCCGTCACGGTTGTAGAAGGTACCCTGCTTGAACGCCGCAAACTCTACCGCGAACCCGGCTTTTTCAAAATCATCAACTATGAATTGGTGCGCCACGATCAGGACGAATTATTCAAACTACGACCTGACCTGCTCATCCTCGACGAAGCCCAACGCATCAAAAACTGGCGCACCAAGACCGCCCAGATGGTCAAAGCCCTGCCCAGCCGCTACGCTTTCGTTCTCACTGGCACGCCGCTCGAAAATCGCATCGACGAGCTCTACAGCATCTTTCAGTTCCTTGACCCGCGCATCCTTGGTCCGCTCTGGCACTTCAACGACCAATTCTACGAACTGGAAAAACGCCCCAACGGCACTTATAAGGTCCTCGGTTATAAAAATCTTGACCAACTGCGCGCCCTGATCGCACCCCACGTCCTGCGCCGCACCCGCGACGAAGTGCTCAAAGACCTGCCGCCCCGCACCGATAACAACTACTTCGTTGAAATGACCGACCCACAGTGGAAAGCTTACAACGAATTCAAAGAATCGCTCGCCAGGCTGATTGCCAAAGCCCAGCGCACCCCGCTCAGCCCCAAAGAGCGTGAAATCCTGCTGATGTGCCTGATTAAAATGCGCCTGATCTGTGACGCGCTCGCCCTGCACGATAAGGAACTGCCCCAAAAAGAGCATGAACGAACCAGCCCCAAACTGGGCGAATTGGGGGAGATTCTTACTGAGGATATCGCTTCCAACGGTCATAAAGCCGTTATATTCAGCCAGTGGGCCACCATGCTGGCACTCACTGAACCCATCATCCAGCGCGTTGGCCTGGGCTACGTCAAACTGACCGGCGATGTGCCCAGTTCTAAGCGCGGCGAACTCATCCAGCAATTTTTTGACGACCCCAACTGCCGCATCTTCCTCTCTACCGACGCGGGCGGCGTGGGTCTCAACTTGCAAGCCGCCAGCCTGGTCATCAACCTCGACCTGCCCTGGAACCCGGCCGTGCTCGAACAGCGCATTGCCCGCGCCCATCGTCATGGCCAGCCATCCTCGGTGCAGGTCATCAACCTGGTTGCCAAAGACACCATCGAGGAGCGCATGCTCGACACCCTGGCCGCCAAGAAAAACGTCTTTGCCAGCATTTTCGGCGCCGATGATGCCCCCAGCGCCCTGCGTTTCGAGGACATCGGCCAGAACCTGTTGCAAAAACTCGGTGACCTGCTCAAAAAGCCAACCGAGGTCGAACTCGACCTTGCCCCAACCGCCGAACCGACCTCCGATGTGGCTCCTGCCCTGTTTCCCGTGCCGACGCTCAAAGACTTCGCCGCCTTATTGGTCGACCGTCTATCCGGCAAAATCCAACTCGTCCGCAAGGCGCCTGCCATGCCCGGAGTCAGCGGTGATGGCATCCTGGTCGTCGTTTCAGGCGCGCCCAGCGAACTGCGGCCTATCGTCGAAGCCTGCCTCGCCGAGCATTATGTGGATCGCGTGCCGCAATTGCACTTGACGGACACGGAAGGGTATCGCGCCATTTTGGCTTTTGTTCCGGCCCTGGCCGCCGCTCCCGCCCCGGAGGATGTAGCCTACTACGCCGTCAGCCTGCCTTCCGCGCCGGTGAGCGACTACAGCCTCATCGAAGCCCGGCGCAAAAAAGCCAACGCCGGGCTGGCCTTCGCTGAGAAACGGCTGGCCCTGGCGGATGTCTTGCTCAAAGGCGGCTTCCCCGAGGAGATGACCCGCCCACTGCGTGAAGCCCTCGCCTGGAGCCTGACCTCCCTCCTCTCCCTTTACAGCGAGCGCGACCCCGCCGCCGATTTGCCATCCCCGCGCCTGGTGCAGGCCGAGTTGGTTGAACGCGGCCACCTGCCCGCCGATTTATCGCTGAAACTCGCCTATACCCGTGACTTGACCGCCCCACCCGACCCCGGCGAGGACGCCCCGCTTCTCTCCACTCAAACTGGCCAAACCCTGCTCGAAATCGTCCGCGAGTTGGTTGGGATGGTGCAGGAGCAGATGGTCAAGGCCAGTATTTGATGCCTCCGCGCCTGCTCCTCGCCCCAGCCGGACATGGGAAAACCGAGAGGGTAATCCGGCGCATCCGACAGGTGATGGCGGAAAAGCCGCTCGCGCCGGTGCTGGTCATCGTACCGAACAGCATCCAGGCCGCGGGCTTTCGCCAGCGGTTGGTTGCCGCCGGGGGTGCGCTGG
>CALMIB010000384.1 GCA_937863945.1 uncultured Longilinea sp. | reverse complement strand
AATCGCGCTTCTGATCGTCGATGTCAAACTTGACGCCGCCCAGGATGTTGGCCGAATAGTGCACGCGGTTGCCGCTGAGGGTCTCGAGGATATCCATGACCGTTTCGCGGTCGCGCCAGGAGTACATGAAGAGTGAGTCAAAACCGCCTTCATGCGCGGCGACACCCAGCCAAAGCATGTGGCTGTGGATGCGCTCCAGCTCGGCCACGATGGTGCGGATGGCTTCGGCGCGCGGGGGCGCCTGCACCCTGGCAAGCTGCTCCACCGCCACCACGTAGGCCGTCACGTGCACGTGCGAGCAAATCCCGCAAATGCGCTCCAGCAGGTACATGTTTTGCGTCCAGGTGCGGTCTTCCGTCCCTTTCTCGATGCCGCGGTGGACGTACCCCAGGCGTACCGATGCGGCGGTGACAATTTCGCCGTCCACGGTGAATTCAAAATGGCCCGGTTCTTTCAGCGCGGGGTGCTGCGGACCGATGGGAACGATGAATTTCTGGTTTTGTTCCTGTGTTGGCATCGGATTTACTCCTTTTCTTCGGCTGCCGGCGCGGCAAACCCGGTAAAGGCTTTGCGCAGCGGATAAATCCCATCCGGCCAATCATCGGGGAGAACCAGGCGGCTGGTATCGGGGGTGTTTTGGATGCGCACGCCGAAAAGCTCCATCAGTTCCCGCTCGTAGAGCGTGGCGTAAGGAAGCAGATCGCATACGGAGGGCACGGTCGGGTCGCCATAGGGCAGGCTGACCCGCAGCGTGACGACCACAGGCCCGTTGCAGAAATGATACAGCAATTCCAGGTTGCCTTCCGCGGCGGTTTCGCCTTCAGCCGCGGCAGGCGCGGGGCAATCCAGGCCGGTAATGGCGGTCAGGTAGCCCCAACCGGCATCCTTGATGGCCTGAACGGCCGCATGCAGGTTTTCGCGGGCAACCACCACGTCGCTGCGGTTTTCTTCCGGCCGGCCGGTCGAAACAGACCAGGGTTGCAGCAGGTTTTCACCTTCGAGTAATACCTTTTCAATGTCCATGGGCTGCCTCCTATTGGGGTTTCAGGCTTTGCAGCAATGCTACAACGCCCTGAATGATGGCTTCGGGCCGCGGCGGGCAGCCGGGAATGTAGGCGCTCACCGGCAGCACTTCGTCGATGCTGCCGACGATGTTGTAGCAGCCGTGGAATACGCCGCCCGAAAGGCCACAGGAGCCGACCGCCACGACGAACTTGGGGTCGGGCATCTGTTCATAGATGCGCAGCAAGCGGTCGCGCGATTGACGGGTGACCGGGCCGGTGGCGATGAGCACATCGGCATGGCGCGGGCTGCCCTGCAATTTGACGCCGAACCGTTCCAGATCGTAGCGCGGGGTCAGAGTCGCCAGGATTTCGATGTCGCATCCGTTGCACGAGCCGCTGTTATAGTGGATCACCCAGGGCTAATTGATGCGCGCCCAGGCGCGCAGACCGTCCATGACTTTCTGCACCGGACTGGAGGGGGTTTTCACTGCCATATCCATAAGTTTTACCTGTCCTTTCCTCTCAACCCAGCAGGAGGGCAATCAGGGCCAGCATCAGCCCCACCAAAAACGGCGTGATGGATGGGGAGAAATCACCCAGGCCCAA
>CALMIB010000383.1 GCA_937863945.1 uncultured Longilinea sp. | reverse complement strand
CAAGAAAGGCCACCAGCATCAACTGGCAGGCAAATGCCGTCAGGCGGTGATAGGGTAGCCTGGATTGCAGCGTAAAGGTGGTGGACCGCCACAGGCCAATCAGCCAGGCGGTAAAAATGGAAAACCCAAGCATGCCCGTTTCGGCCAGCAGGCGAACCCACAGGCTCTTGATGTTTGGCAGGAACGGCGCGCCGGTTAGCAGGTAGCGCACTTCGATGGAAGTCCAACCCAGCGAGGAGACGTTTTCGTGGAAGAAAAATCCGCTATTCCCCAACCCCACGCCAAAAAGTGGGTAGTCGGAAAAGACCCGCCAGCCTGACAGCCAGTAAACCGCCCGCTCCATGAAATGGAAGCGCCTGCTGACCTCGACGATGGTATCCTCGTCCAGCAGGAGCAGGCGGCCCAGTTCCGCCGGGGTGGGCGGATAGGTGAAGACCAGCGCCAGGCGGTAATCCTGATTCATAATCCAGATCAACCCGGCTGCCAACGCCGAATAAAGGACGGCCATGCCGGCGATGATGCCGGCCCGCTGCCAGTTCGCGGCGCGGCTGGTTTGCGGGGGACGGCGCCGTTGAAAGCGCTGTTGCAGCCAACGGTACAGGCCTGAGTTTAGCTTGATGAAAATGAACGCGAAGATCAGCAGCCCGGCCAGCAGCGAAATGCGCGGTTTTGCCAGCATAAACAGGACCAGGCTGATGGCCAGGAGGATATTTTCAACTGACAACCGGAAAACGCGCAGTTTGAACGCGGATATCTTCTGAAAGCTGGCTGCCAGCCAGATAGGAATGTACAGCATCACCAATTGGTGCGTGAACCAGGAAGGTTCAAAGGCCATGCCGTACAGGCGGGCCAATTCGCGCGAAAACGGCCGCGGGGTGATGAAGGTTTCTTCAACCCAGATGTACCAGTCCGCGAACTGCGTATTCATGACAAAAATAAAAAAGGCCTGCAACAACGAGAAAATCACCATGATGATTCCGCCGATGGTGATCCAGCGCGCGGCTTTGCGAAAGTCATCCTCGCCGGCGGGCAACGTGGAAGCGATCAGGAAGACGCTGATGCCCATTCCCAGCGTGATCAGAGCTTCCAGCGCTTCCTTCCACATGCTCGCGTTTTTGAAGGTGGGAATGTGGATGAAGAACGACAGCCCGGTCGAGAGCAGCGCGGCGAGCACAAAGA
This sequence comes from uncultured Longilinea sp., assembly GCA_937863945.1. GTDB lineage: Bacteria > Chloroflexota > Anaerolineae > Anaerolineales > Anaerolineaceae > Longilinea. Next base: position 4,908 of record CALMIB010000383.1, on the reverse strand, counting down.
AAAACAAAGGAGCGGCTTCGAGCGGCAGCGATCTGCCGCGCATCCGGCGCGGCAGGAAGGAAAGGATCAGCAGCAGCCCGATCAGGATCATCGACGGCGGCGCCACCAGCGTGCCGGTCAGCCCGATCAACAGGGGGGAGGAGGTGATGGGCAGCAGGATGAGCGCCGCAGCCCACAAGATTTCAATCATGCCATCCAGTTTGCCGCGCCGGAATGCGGAGGTCGTTTGAGGCGGGGATGCTTCGGTCGATGCCGGGTTCATTTCTTCTTCCGCGCCGTCCAGCCGGAAAGGAAAATTCCGCCCACCATGCCCACCAGCATGCCGGCCAGAATGAGGTTGTTGCGCCCGTAACGCACCGGCGCAGCCGGTAAAACGGCCCGGACGGGCTCGGAAAACCGGACGTAGGCGGGAAGGGCTTGCGCTTTTTCAAGCTCGCTCAGGTGCGCATACCCGCTGGCAGCCCAAAAGTTCACCAGGTCCATCGCCAGTTGGGGATCGGTGCTCAGGTAGCGCAGTTCCCAGCTTTCGTGTTTGCGCTCCAGCTTGTAATTCAGGATCAACTCATTTTCGGCTTGAATCCAGCCCTGTTTGAGCGCTTCGGCAATGACTTTTTCAAGCACCGCCGGGCTGACATAGGCATTGCCAACCGCGTTGATGCTCAAATCTTCGTCGTATTCGGTAAATTCGCGGTCTGTGGTCAGATCATTGAAATCCAACCAGACGTTGAAGGTTGCGGTGGCTTCATAGACTGGCGGCCGCAGGGTGTGGAACAAATAGCCTGCCGCCCCCAGCAGGAGCATACACAACACAATCACCCACCAGGAACGCAACAGACGGTTCAGTACTTCGCCAGGATCGATTTCGGACGTCATCGGCATTCGTCTCTTGATTTGTAATTTGCAGATTGCCGTGCCAAACCGGCAGGCAAGCCTGACTTGCTGCCCGTGTAACCAGCACACAAATTATACTACACGCGCCGGTGTGAATTTCCGTGTGGATTGTTTTTGAGAGGGCTCAGGCGGACGCTTCGCTTAATGAATCCATTGCCTGCTGCAACGCATTCTGCCAGGCCGGCAACTTCAAGCCGAAGGTGCGCGTGAACCGGTCGCAATTGAGCGCAGAAAACAGCGGCCGCTCGGCCGGGGTGGGAAAATCGCTGGTTCGCGCCGGCAGCAATTCGCGCGCGGTCCGTTTTGCCGGGTGGGGATCCAGCTTGAGGATTTCCTGCGCCCATTCCAGCCGGCTGGCGTAGCCGTCGCCCGCCAGGTGGTAAAGCCCGCTGCGCTCGCTCAAGTATTCGTACGGATCGCCCCGGGATTGCGCCAGCAGCAGCGCCATGGTTTCGGCCAGCATGCGCGCCCAGGTGGGGTTGCTGATTTGATCGTCAACTAATTTGAGCACGGGCAGGCTGCGCGACCATCCCAGCACTTTGGTAACAAAACTGTCGCGGCGGGTGCTGTACACCCAGGCTGTGCGCAGGACGAGCGGCGCACCGCCCGCCTGCAAGGCGGCCTGCTCTCCCTCCAGCTTGGTCTGGCCGTACACGTTCAACGGGTGCGGCGCGTCCACCTCGGTGTAGGGCGCGCCTTTTCTGCCGTCGAAGACATAATCGGTGGAAACATGCAAAAACGCAGCCCGCACTGCGCGCGCGGTTTGGGCCAGCTCGCCTGTCGCGGTGGCATTGATGGCGCGCACCAATTTCTCTTCGGTTTCTGCCCTGTCCACGGCGGTGTAGGCTACCGCGTTGATGACCACCTGCGGGGCGGCGGCGCGCACCACAGCCGACAGGCTTTCGGGCCGCGAGAAATCGATCTCGGGATAATCGAACGCGGTGATCTCGCCGAGCGGTGCCAGCGTGCGCAGCAGTTCCCAGCCGAGCTGGCCGATTTTTCCGAGTAACAGGATGCGCAGCGTCATTCCAGTTCCTCCAGAAGGCGCAGCAGGTACAGGCCGTAGCCGTTGCTGGCGTAGCGTTTGGCCTGTTCGGCCAGTTGGAACTGATCGATAAAGCCCATGCGGAAAGCGATCTCTTCCGGGCAGGAAATCATCAACCCCTGGCGTTCTTCCACCGCCTGGACGAAATTGGCGGCCTGCAGCAGCGATTCGTGCGTACCGGCATCCAGCCAGGCCACACCGCGGCTGAGCACCTGCACATGCAATTCGCCTTTTTCCATGTACGTGCGGTTGAGATCGGTGATTTCCAGTTCGCCGCGTGGCGAGGGTTTGAGGTTGGCGGCAATTTCTGTCACCTGGTGGTCGTAGAAATACATGCCCGGGACGGCCAGGTTGGTTTTGGGATTGGCAGGCTTTTCCTCAATGCTGAGTGCTTTGCCCTGTTTGTCGATTTCCACCACGCCGTAACGTTCCGGGTCGTGGACGGGGTAGGCGAACACCATGGCACCGCTCTGCAACCGGGCAGCCGCCTGCAATTGGCGGGCCAACCCGCTGCCGTAAAAGATGTTATCTCCCAGGATAAGCGCGGCCGGTTTGCCGTCGACGAACCGGCTACCCACGCGGAAGGCATCTGCCAGGCCGCGGGGTTGATCCTGCTCGGCGTATTCAAAATGAACGCCCCACTGCTCGCCGCTGCCCAGCATGCGCCGGAAGATTGGCAGGTCTTCCGGCGTGCTGATGACCAGGATCTCTTGAATGCCAGCCAGCAGCAGCATCGAGAGCGGATAATAGATCATCGGTTTGTTATACACCGGCAAAAGCTGTTTGCTGACGCCCAGGGTGATCGGATACAGGCGCGTGCCCTTGCCGCCCGCCAGGATGATGCCTTTCATCATTTTGTCCCTCCGCGCTGTGCATAATTCTTATCGATCCAGGTTGAATAATCGCCCGTCTGCCGGATGGCCTGCACCCATTCGGGATGTTCAAGATACCAGCGGACCGTCTTTTCAAGCCCGGTTTGCAGCGACTCCCGGGGCCGCCAGCCCAGTTCACGCTCGATTTTGCCGATGTTCATGGCGTAACGCCGGTCGTGGCCGGGCCGGTCGGTGACGTAGGTGATCAATTGATCGTGCGGCGTGAGGGGCGACTCGGGCAGCAGTTCATCCAGAATGGCGCAGATTGCGCTCACGATTTCGATGTTGAAAGGTTGGTTGTTGCCGCCGATATTGTAGGTCTCGCCGACCTTGCCGCGTTCCAGCACGGCCAGGATGGCGTCGCAATGGTCTTCCACGTACAGCCAGTCGCGCACCTGTTTGCCGTCGCCGTAAACCGGCAGGCGTTTGCCTTCGAGCGCGTTCAGGATCATCAGCGGGATTAATTTTTCAGGAAACTGGTAAGGCCCGTAATTATTCGAGCAGTTGGTCAGGGTGACGGGCAGCCCGTAGGTGTGCAAATAGGCGCGCACCAGGTGGTCGCTGGAGGCTTTGGAGGCGGAATAGGGCGAATTGGGCGCGTAGGGCGTGGTTTCGCTGAAGGCCGGCTCCAGCGGCGCGAGCGAGCCGAACACCTCGTCGGTGGAAACGTGGTGAAAGCGCACCTGGTCGATGGGCAGGCGTTTTTCGGTCAGCCAGGCCTGGCGGGCGGCTTCTAGCAGGGTGAACGTGCCAATGATGTTCGTCTGGACGAACTGGCCCGGCCCGAGGATCGAGCGGTCGACATGCGATTCGGCCGCAAAGTGAACGATGGTATCGATGTTGTATTCAAGCAGCAGGCGGTCGACCAGCGCCCGGTTGCAGATATCACCCTGGACGAAGATGTGCCGTTCGGGGTCCGGCAGATCGCGCAGGTTTTCCAGGCTGCCCGCATAGGTGAGGGCGTCCAGGTTAAAGATGCGCACTTCTGGCCGCTCGGTCAGCGTCCGGTGGATAAAATTTGAACCAATAAACCCGGCGCCGCCGGTCACCAGCAGATTTCGCATGTATTCCTCCCTTGATTTCGGAAGACCATCCGGTGATGGTTATCCGAACGTCTCAGCCTGTGCCAGCGGCAGGCCAAGCTGGTCCTTGAGTGAGAGCATCGGCGATTCGCCCGGCGGCAGCGGCCATTCGATGCTGACCTGGGGATCATTCCACAGCAGGCAGCGCTCGCCCTGCGGATTGTAATAATCGCTGGCTTTGTAAACCACTTCGGCCCACGTGCTGAGCGTGTAAAATCCGTGCGCGAAGCCGATGGGAATCCACAACTGTCGCCTGTTTTCGGAAGAAAGAATTGTGCCCACCCAGCGGCCAAAGGTAGGCGAACTCCGCCGCAAGTCCACCGCCACGTCAAAAATCTCGCCGACCACGCAGCGCACCAGCTTGCCCTGCGGGTTGACCACCTGGTAATGCAAGCCGCGCAGGATGCCGCGGTGCGAGCCGGAATGGTTATCCTGCACAAATTCGGCTGCGATGCCCAGGTCGGCGAACTTCCGGGCCTGGTAGGTTTCCATAAAAAAACCGCGCTCGTCGGCAAAGACGCGCGGTTCGAGGAGAAGAACGGAAGGGATGGGGATGGATAAAATATTCATCGACGTTGCCAAATCAAATTATACCTAAAATCATTGGAATCACAAAATAATCGATTTTAAATTTGTATAAAATTTATAAATAAAGATGATTTATCGACATTCTTGACCATTAGAGAAACACATATTATCAAATGTGGCGGTGCCCGAAGTTGAAATGCTGATAAATATTCGTGCATATTTCGCGTTATTTGGCGCGGTTGCAGAAATTGAGTAATGCGACCATTCTGATTTTATTTCTTGCCAGTCAGCAGTTCTACCAATTTCTTGTTTTTGTTGATTCAACCAGCTAAAAAATACTTGGATTTTTTGATCTGGGTCATTCGATTTTACCCAATATCCGACTGTATACAAATCACCGGGATTGATTGTGACATCTTGATAAAGCACGGAAACAGAAGGTCCTCGTACAGTGATAGACACATCACCACTAAGGGCCAGGCCAGGTTCT
>CALMIB010000382.1 GCA_937863945.1 uncultured Longilinea sp. | reverse complement strand
GATGATGAAACCGTCGTCATTGCGCAGAACCCCGGCATCATGCTGGTCAAGACCGGTACCCTGAACCTGGGTGCAGATAACGTGGCAACCGCTGGTGACGTCATCACCTATGCCTTTACCGTCACCAATACGGGCAATGTTACCCTGACGAATGTGACCGTCAGCGACCCGCTCATCACCATCCTCGGCGTACCGATCGCGTTGCTGGTGCCGGGGGCCAGCGACAGCACCACCTTTACCGGCAGTTACATACTGACCCAGGCCGATATCAACAGCGGTGCATTTACCAACATTGCCACCGCCAGCGGCACTCCTCCGACCGGCGGAGATGTAAGCGACACGGATGATGATACTCAGCCCCTGATTGCCGCGCCTTTGCTTGGACTGGCCAAGCATCTGGTTGGCGCGCCGCAGCAGGTCAGCACGGGCGTGTGGGACGTGACCTTTGACCTGATCGTGGAAAACTACGGCAACGTGCCGCTGACCAACCTGCAGGTCACCGACAATCTGGCAACGACCTTCCCGCTGCCCACCACCTTCACCGTGCAATCGCTGACCAGCAGCAGCCTGACCGTCAACTGGCCGGGCTACAATGGCAGCAGCAACACCAACCTGCTGACCGGCGCCGATGCACTGGCCGTGGGTCAATCCAGCCGCCTGCAACTGGTGGTGCGGGTGATCCCTGCGGCAGCCGGGCCTTTTGAGAACAGCGCACTGGCTTCGGGTACGCCACCAGGCGGGGGAACAACTACCGACGACTCGCAGGACGGCATCGATCCCGACCCGGATAATGACGGCAACCCGGGCAACAATGATGATCCTACGCCCGTCGTTTTTGGCGGCAGCCTGTTTGATCCACCTTTTGGCATCAAAGTGGTCACTGAAACTGGTGAAAACCTGCTGCGCTGGACAATGGTCTGGATCAATGATTCCAATATTGTCGCCGTAAACGCGCAGGCCAGTGATGAAATCCCGCTCGGCACCACCTTTGTGGATAATGGCGTGCCCAGCGGCTACCCGCTGCCTGCCGATGCCCCGGCCGGATCGCTGGCCAGCGGCGTAACGTGCAGCGATACCTCCGCTCTGACCAGCACGCAGTACTGCTATTATGAGGGCCCCACGGCAGCCTACGCACGCGGGCGCATCATCTGGCGCGGCGTTCTGGGACCAGATTTTGGCGCGCTGGACGCCGAAAGTGCTGCCAATGAGATCGCCATTAGCTTTACCGTGCGGGTGAATGGCGGCGTGACAGACGTTCACAACACAGCGTATATAGATTCTGACATCAACGGCGATGGAGATGTGTCAGATGCCGGTGAACAGCAGGTAGCCGCCGCGAGTGAGGGCTGGGTGCGCCCGGTTACCAGCATTGAGGAACTGCCCGAAACTGGCTTCCGGCCGGGTATGTTCACCTCCCTGCCGGCGCAACCGCTTGACTTACGTTACGCGCAGCAGGATCTGCGCCTGGAGATCCCCGCGCTGGGCGTGGACATCCCGGTGGTGGGCGTGCCGCAGAGCGGCGGCGGTTGGGATGTGACCTGGCTGGGCGGCAGCGCCGGCTGGCTGAACGGTACGGCCTATCCCACCTGGAACGGCAACTCGGTGCTCACCGCGCACGTGTGGGATGCGCTCAATCAGCCTGGCCCATTCGCGGGCATCCGCAAGCTCAAATACGGCGACCAGGTGCGCATCCACGCCTTCGGCATGGTATATGTTTATGAAGTGCGCGAGAACCGCCTGGTGCAGCCGGATGAGACCGGCGCGGTGCTGAAGCACGAAGAAAAACCCTGGCTGACGCTGCTGACCTGTGAAAACTTCAGCGACAGCTTCGACACTTATGCCAACCGCCGCATGGTGCGCGCGGTGCTGGTGCGCGTAGTGGCTGAAAAGTAGCCCCGAACTGTACACCTGAGAACAAGAAACGCCGGGCGGATCAACCGCCCGGCGTTTGGCTGTGGAAACAAATGCGATCAGGCCAGTTTGGCCGTCAGGGTCATTTCGACGGCGGCCAGCGCCTGCGAGACCGGGCAGCCCTTCTTGGCCTGCTCGGCGAAATCGATGAAGGTTTTCTCGTCGATGCCGGGGACTTCGCCCACGGTGGACAGCTCGATGAGGGTGATTTTGGGGCCGGCGCCCAGGTGGACTTTGGCGCTGGTGCGGATCTGGGTGGGCACGTGGCCGGCGTTGGAGAGCAGCGCCGAGAGGAACATCGAGAAGCAGCCGGCGTGTGCCGCGCCGATCAATTCTTCGGGGTTGGTGCCTTTGTCTTCCTCGAAGCGCGAGGCGCGGGTGAACTCGCCCTCGTAAGCGCCGGAGGCCAGGCGCATGTTGCCTTTGCCTTCAGTCAGGCTGCCGTTCCAGGTTGCGGTCGATTCACGTACAGGCATGGTGACACTCCTTTGGAGGAATAATTGATGGATGCTGTCAAAAGTGTAACACCGCGGCCAATCGGAGTCAAATTTTCGCCCGTCACCCGGACTGAACCAGGTCGTCGTACAGCTCCGGGCGGCGGTCGTTGAACAGGTGGTTCTGGCGCGTGACCCACTTATCATCGGCCTGGCCCAGGTCCACCTCGGCCCAGGCCACGCCGGCCAAATCGCCGCCGGCCTGCGCCAGCAGATCGCCGGTGGGCGATGTGACCTGCGAGAGACCCGAGAAGGCCAGCCCGCGCTCGCTGCCGGTGCGGTTGGCGGTGGCGGTGAAGACGCGGTTCTCGATCGAGCGCGTGATCATGGCCTTCTGGCAGTAGGGCAGCACCAGGTTGGCCGGGTGCAGGATGATTTGCGCGCCGCGCAGCGCCAGCCCGCGCGCCACCTCGGGGAAGAACCAGTCGAAGCAGATCATCACGCCAAAGCGGTGCCCGCCGAATTCCAGCACCGGCGGCTTTTGCGTGCCGGGCTGGAAGAAAGCGCTTTCATTGGCGAACAGGTGCGTCTTGCGATACACCGCCAGCAGTTCGCCGCCGGCATACACCACCGCCGAATTGTACAGCGCATCCCCGGCGCGCTCGCACAGCCCGCTCACCGCCAGCCGCCCGCCCACCGACCATTCACGCAGCAGGCGGCAGACTGGTCCTTCATCGACCACCTCAGCCACTGATTCAGCCTCGGCCGGGGTGTCGAAGTTGTAGCCCGAATTGGCCAGTTCGGGCAGCACCAGCACGTCCACGCCGTTTTGGGCGGCTTCATCGAGCAGCCCGAG
>CALMIB010000381.1 GCA_937863945.1 uncultured Longilinea sp. | reverse complement strand
CCCGATCTGGCAGGGCGAGGAACGCGACGGCCGGGTGTGGTGGATGACCTTCAATGCGGATACCTAATGCCATGATTTGATACGGATCTGCGGCGGCGAGAACGTGTTTGCGGCCCGGCAGAGGCGCTATCCGTTGGCAGCCAATTGGGGTGGGGCGATCGCGGACGAGAACGGAACCCGCGATCTGCGATACCCGGTGGTCGTGGAAGACGATATCCGCGCCGCGCAGCCCGAGATGATCCTTCTGCCTGATGAGCCGTTTGCTTTTGGTGAGGATCATCGAAGAAAGTTTCAAAAGATATTCGCCGACACGCCCGCGGTGAAAAATGGCCGGGTACATCGGATCGATGGTCGCCTGGTCACCTGGCACGGCACCTGGCTGGGGAAATCGTTGACGGTGCTGCCGCAGCTACTTGCCGGATAATTTTCTAATCATATGATGATTATGCGGATGATGAGCACGCTCAAAGCGTGATGATTTGCGCTTGACTTAATTTTTCGGATTTGATAAAATTATTTCGTATTAATAATCCGATTAATTATGTTGGTGTCCATGTTGAGAGACCGCGCCTCCCTGGATCAAATTTCCGATTTTATGAAATACCTGGCTTCGAATGGGAATGCCGAAACCGACCGGCTTCCGCCGCTGACAGAGCTTAGCCAGGAATTGGGCATCAGTGTGGCAAGTCTGCGCGAACAGCTTGAGGTTGCCCGGACTTTTGGGCTGGTCGAAGTGAGGCCAAAAACCGGGATCCGGAAGCTTCCTTATACATTTACCCCCGCGGTGGTCAACAGTCTGGCGTATGCTGTTCGCACGGATGATCGATTGTTCCGGTCGTTTTCCGACTTGCGCAACCACGTGGAAATGGCCTACTGGTATCAGGCTGTCGCTTTGCTCACACCAGAGGATCACGAGGGTTTGCGTGGATTGGTAAAATGTGCGCTGGAAAAATTACACGGTTCTCGTGTGCAAATCCCGCATGCCGAACACCGCGAACTGCACCTGTTGATCTACCGCAGACTGAACAATCCATTCGTCATGGGGATCCTGGAAGCATACTGGGAAATCTATGAGGCAGTCGGTCTGGATATTTATACGGATTTAAATTACCTGGAGCGAGTGTGGTCTTACCATCAACGCATGGTCGATACAATCATTGCAGGTAATTTTGCAGCAGGTTATCAAGCGCTGGTCGAGCATACCGACCTGATTTTTCAACGGTCGCGCACGCTCTCCAACCAAAAATTTGAGTGACGATCACTGTTTCACTACATCACTCCTAAGGAGCCACAATGTCTGATGAATCTCCTTTACCTGCGATCGGAGCCGGCGTGCAAACCGGGCCGATCGTGAATGATTTCTGCATCACCATCAGCACGGTCAACGGATCTGGCAGCGCCACAGCGAACAACTTGCTTTTGCGGGCGCTTTTCCGCATGGGAATTCCGGTTTCAGGGAAGAATATTTTCCCTTCAAATATCCAAGGATTGCCCACCTGGTACACCATCCGTCTGAGCAAGGATGGTTACCTGGCCCGCCTGGAAAAGGATGACATTGTCATCGCAATGAATCCGGCTTCTTTCAAACGCGAGTTGGATTACATCCTCCCCGGCGGCGTGCTGTTTTACGCGGACGATATCAAGCAGGAAATCACGCGGACGGATATTATCGCCTACCCGATGCCGGTGAAAAAACTGATCAAGGATGCCGATGTTGCCCCCAACATGCGCGATTACATTGCGAACATGGTTTATGTGGGGGTTGCAGGGCAAATGCTGGGCATCAGCCTGGATGAATTGTACGCGGCCCTTGATTTTCACTTTAAAGGCAAAAAAAAGGCGATTGATTCGAATTTCAGCGTCATCAAAGCCGCGGCGGAATGGACGGCTGCTAATCTTGAAAAGAGGGATCCCTATCGGGTTGAGCGAATGACCGGCATGACCGATGGTTGCATCATGGCAGATGGCAACACATCGGCGGCCCTGGGCGCTTTGTTTGGTGGCTTGCAATTTGCTGGATGGTATCCCATCACGCCGGCGACCAGCCTGGCAGAGTCGCTCAACGAATACTTGCCCACGCTTCGCAAGGATCCGCAGACCGGGAAATATACCTGCATCGTCGTGCAGTCCGAAGATGAACTGGCTGCAATTGGCATGACCATCGGCGCGGGTTGGGCCGGGCTGCGCTCCATGACTTCCACCTCCGGTCCAGGCCTCAGCTTGATGTCGGAATACCTTGGCCTGGCCTATTACGCCGAAGTGCCCTGCGTGGTATGGGATGTTCAACGAGTAGGGCCGAGCACCGGCTTGCCCACGCGCACCCAGCAGGGCGATCTGACGCAGGTTTATTTCAACGGCCACGGCGATACGCAATTTGTTATGCTGATCCCGGGTTCGGTGAATGAATGTTTCGAATTTGGCTGGCGCGCATTGGATGTGGCTGAACGCCTGCAAACCCCTGTAATTGTGATGAGCGACCTGGACCTGGGGATGAATCAGTGGATGACTCGAAAATTTGAATATCCCGATCGGCCGTTGGATCGCGGCAAAATCCTGTGGGAAGAAGACATCGACGCGCTGGTGAAAGAGAATAAGGATTGGGGCCGCTATCTGGATGTTGACGGCGACGGAATCCCATACCGGACGGTAGCCGGCAATAAACACCCGCGTAGTGCGTATTTTGCACGCGGCACCGGCCATGATGAATATGGCAAATACAGTGAAGAACCAGATGTCTGGGAACGCGTGTTGGACCGGATCGCCAGAAAAATTACAAAATCCATCGAATATTTACCTGCGCCGGTACTCACGGGCGATGGAACGAGCGAAATCGGTATCATTGTGTCCGGATCTGCCGAGCCGGCAGTGATGGAAGCGCGGGACCAGCTCAAGGCCAAGGGCATCGCGACAGATGTCCTG
>CALMIB010000380.1 GCA_937863945.1 uncultured Longilinea sp. | reverse complement strand
CCGCGTGCAGGTAAGCCTTCGACGGGCCGTAGCGGCAGTGCGCCTGCATGGTCACTTCCACGTCGGGCAGGTCAAAGGTCGGCGAGGGCGTGATGGTGGGTGTATCCGTGATGGTTGGCGTAAGCGTGATCGTCGGCGTGCGCGTGATCGTCGCGGTGGCGGTCAGCGTGGCCGTTGGTTCGGGCGTGTCCGTGAAGGCGGCGGTGGCGCTCGGCAATGGTTCTAGCGTGGCGGTCGGCGCAGCCTGCGGTGCGGCGCACGCGCTGAGCATGAGCATCAGCAGAATGAGCAGGCTCATCCCGCGTAAGGTCATTTTAGGTTGCATGGGAGGATTCTAGCACGATAAACTGAGAAATTCCTTTGTTTGGCATGCCCATTTGCAGGGACGCTTTGCTTAAAAGCCGGCCTGGTCGTCCCAGTAGCCATCTTCATCATCCGGGTCATCCCAATGATCCTCTTCCTGATCAACTGGGTCCGGCTGCGATTCGTCCGGGCTGCCAAACAACCCATCCGCGCCGTGATCCATCCAGCGGTCGAACAGGAACAGTGCGAACAGACCGCTCAGCGCTGACCCGGAGGATGAATCGGACGGCTGCGTGTTACGTGCTTCAGGCTGGCTGCGCGAAACGACGTAGATTATGACGCCGACTACCACCGCGAAGAGCCAACCGGCACATTCCATGCGCTACTCCTGCACGAAACGCTGATTTTCCTCCGAATAACGCGCGCCGTGCACTTGGATCTTGCCCAGTTTCTCCAGATCCGCGACACTGAGCTGCACATCGGCAGCGGCCAGGTTTTGCTCCAGGTAGGCCACCCGCTTGGTGCCCGGGATGGGTAAGATATCCTCGCCCTGCGCCAGCACCCAGGCCAGCGCCACCTGCGCGGGCGTTACAGCATGCTTCCCGGCGATTCCCTTGATGACCTCAACGATCTCCAGGTTCTTCTGAAAGTTCTCGCCGTGGAAACGCGGGCTGGACAGGCGGAAGTCGCCCCGGGTCAGGTTCTCGGTCGTTTGCACAGCGCCGGTCAAAAAGCCGCGCCCCAGCGGTGAAAACGGCACAAAAGCGATGCCCAACTCGCGGCAGGTCGGTAGGATCTCTTTTTCCACGTGGCGCGTCCACAGCGAATACTCTGATTGCAGCGCCGCGATCGGGTGCACCTGAGCCGCCCGCCGGATGGTGGCGGCCCCGGCCTCGCTGAGGCCCAGGTAGCGCGCCTTGCCCTGCTGCACCAGTTCGGCCATCGCCCCGACCGTTTCCTCGATCGGCACCAGCGGATCGACGCGGTGCAGGTAATACAGGTCAACAGCTTCGACACCCAGGCGCCGCAGGCTGAGATCCATGCACTTGCGGATGTATTTCGGCGTGCCGTCGACGATGCGCGCCTGACCGGCCTGCACCTGGTCCTGGTGGCTGGTCAGGCTGCGATCATAGACGTTGCCCACCTTGGTGGCCAGGAAGACCTGCGTCCGGTGCTTCTTGAGTGCCTTTGCAAGCAGCAGTTCGTTTTTGCCCGCGCCGTACATGTCGGCCGTGTCCCAGAAGTTGCAGCCCAGCTCGATCGCGCGATCGAGCACGCGCAAGGATTCATCTTCATCCGCCGGGCCGTAGGACTGGCTCATGCCCATGCAACCCAGCCCGATGGCGCTGATGGAATTACCGGCAATCACTCGCTGCTTCATCGTGGCACCTCCAATTTAAACCCGGTTTCCCGTTACCGTCTTCTCC
>CALMIB010000379.1 GCA_937863945.1 uncultured Longilinea sp. | reverse complement strand
GGATTTGTACCAGGCCATTTCAATCACCTTCTGCTGTTCAGCATTCTGGCGCACTTCATCGGAGATCCGGATGGCATCGTACAGCGCGTTGTAGGCGTTGGTGCTCCAGTAGCGCGGCAGAGTCAGCAGCGGGTCGCCCGAGGGGGCTTCCTCGTCGCCCTGCGGGACCCAGTTGAACAGGATCGGTCCGCGCGCCCGTACCGTGAAGCCCAACTGGTAGCCTGTGGCGCGGGCCGCCTGCACCGATTGCGGCGTGTAATTGCCGCCCGGCCAGATGAACGCGATCGGCGTTTCGCCCAGGTATTTCTGCAACTGTTCGATCGGTTTAACCAGCTCCTGCGTTACGATTTCGGGTGGGGTGAATTCGGTGATGTAGGATTCACCGTTGTGCAGGTAGCCGTGCGCCTGCACGTCCACAAAACCGGTGTCATTCAGCCGCTTGAGTTCGCCCCACTCCTGCTCTGAAACCACCGGCCCGGTGATGTAGGCCATCGTCACCGTCCACTGGTATTGTTGCAGGAAGGGCATGAAGTTGTTCCACACCACCCCCTGCCGGCGGTCGTCAATGATGAGCAGGAGCGAACGTTCGGGGATGCGCGCGTTGGTCTGCAAAAAATCCAGCAGTTGCGCCGTGGTGATGGTTTCATAGCCCAGGCGCTTGGCTTCCTCCATGAAGGCCTTCAAATCCGCGTCATGGATGCTCATGTTGTCGGCCAGCGCGCGGCCGTCCTTGACCACCGAATGGTACATCACCGGCACCACCAGCGTGCCAATGGCCGCGCGCGCGGGGTCCCAGCGGTACTGCATCGCCTGACAGGCATCCGCCAGGTAGGTCACCGGTGCGATGCCCCGGATCAGCGACGGTGCGCGGAAAATCGGCAGCGCCGCGGGGGTCGGGCTGGGGCCGGGTGTAGCACTCGGCTGTGCCGGCGTCGGCGTCACCGTCGGCGGCAGGAAGGCCGTTGGGATGGACGTGGCGCTGTGCTGAACCACCGGCGAGGGGATCACCTTGGAGGAGGCCACCGAGGCGGCGGATGGCGAACAGGCGGTCAGAATGACCGCCTGCACTGCCAGCCAACAACCCATCCAGGCCAGGGTTTTCCGGAAGGATGCCCGCCGTCGATGGCTTTCAGCGGGGATGTTTGGATGGTTCCGCGCCAACATACCGGTAAATTTGGCGGTCAACCGCAAACTACAAATTCTCCCCGCGGATGTAGGCTTCGGTCATCTCGCGGCAAAGCTCGTCCTTGAACTGCTTGGGAGGAGTCTTCATGAAGTAGGAGGCCGGGGCGATCAGCGGCCCGCTCAGGCCGCGGTCCAGGCCCAGCTTGACGCAGCGCACCGCGTCGATGATCACGCCCGCCGAGTTGGGCGAATCCCACACTTCCAGCTTGGCCTCCAGGTTCAGCGGCACTTCGCCGAAGGTGGTGCCTTCCATGCGCACGTAGCACCACTTGCGGTCGCTCAACCACGGCACGTAGTCGCTCGGGCCGACGTGGATGTCACCTTCCGGGAGCTGGTAGGGCAGCATCGAGGTCACCGCGCCGGTCTTGGAGATCTTCTTGGATTCAAGACGCTCACGCTCGAGCATATTCATGAAGTCGGTGTTACCGCCGAAATTGAGCTGATAGGTGCGGTCCAGGCGCACGCCGCGGTCGACGAACAGGCTGGTGAGCACGCGGTGCAAAATGGTCGCGCCGACCTGGCTCTTGATGTCGTCGCCGATGATCGGCAACCCGGCATCCTTGAAGCGCTGACCCCAGTACTGCGAGCTGGCGATGAACACCGGGATGGCGTTGACCATGCCGCAGCCGGCCTCGATGATCTGCTCGACATACCACTTGGTCGCCATCTCAGAACCGACCGGCATGTAGTTGATCACCACGTCGGTGCCGGTGTCCTTGAGGATCTTGACGATATCGGCGGTCGGGCCGGGCGCTTTCTTGACGATCTGCGACAGGTACTTTCCCAGGCCGTCGTGGGTCATGCCGCGCACCACCGGCACGTCCAGCTTGGGCACGTCGGTGAACTTGTACGTATTGTTCGGGTACGCAAAGATGGCCTCGGAAAGATCGAGCCCGACTTTGGTGTCAACGATATCAATGGCCGCGCTGAATTCGATATCGCTGATGTGATACCCGCCCAGGTTGACGTGCATCAGGCCGGGAACGCGGTCGGTTTCGGCGGCGTTGCGGTAGAATTGAACGCCCTGCACCAGGGACGAAGCGCAATTGCCCACGCCAATGATCGCGACGCGCACTTTCTTGTGATCACTCATATCTTCTTGCTCCTCCAGAGCGCAAAATGAAATTTCGCGGAGTCCATGATCAGGGAAAACTTATATTATTCGACCGGACAGAGGGTGTGGTCATGGCCGCAACTCCCCTGATTATACCCTCGCATGGGTGCACGTGTGGAAAATTCATCCGATGAATTG
>CALMIB010000378.1 GCA_937863945.1 uncultured Longilinea sp. | reverse complement strand
CTGGACGTTGAATGGCACGCTTGGATTCGAGATGGGGTCGCCGGATGATTATGCCGCCGTGCAATTTATCAAGCAGATGCCTTACGGGGTGATCGCCGAGGCGGTTGGCGGCAGCTACAGTGCCTACGGCCGCATTGCCACCTACAGCGGTTATCCCAACGTGCTGGGCTGGCCATTCCATGAATATCAGTGGCGGGGCGGTACCGTTGAACTTGGCACGCGTGAACCGGATCTTGAACGGCTTTATACCACGCCCGATTGGGCGGAGGCTCAGGCCATATTGGCTCAATACAAAGTTCGTTACGTTGTGGTTGGTACGCCAGAGCGCACCGCATACCGGGTCAACCAGGCAAAATTTGACAACAATTTGCCGGTGGTGTTTCGTTCGGGGGACCTGGTGATATACCAGGTGTCCAGCCTGGATGCAATCGATCAGTGAGACGGCAGGAATCATGAAGCTGAAACGTGACCATTACGAAAAGTTATTGTGGGGACTGGCGCTCATTCTGGGGCTGATTTTACGCATGACCAAACTTGGCGATGCTCCGCTCACCGATTGGGAAGCCGGAAACGCCCTGCAGGCATTCGCCTGGATTCGATCTGGAATCCTGCCCAACGGTTCGCAGGCGGGTTATACCCTGGCCAGCAGCCTGATTTTCTTTATCTTCGGCAGTTCCAATTTTGCAGCCCGTGTGATCCCGGCATTGGCGGGCAGCTTGCTGGTTCTCACACCCTTGCTGTTTCGCAAATCTCTGGGACGGTGGCCCGCGCTGATCGCGGCTTTCGGATTGGCATTCGACCCGGCCCTGGCGGCCATCTCGCGTCAGGCGGATGGGGCTTCGTGGGCTCTGGCCTTCTCGGTTCTGTCGCTTGGTTTCGCATTGAACGGCCGAAAGAAATGGTCGGGTTTCTGCCTGGGGCTGGCGCTGCTGGGCGGACCGATGCTTTGGCTGGGTTGGCTGGGATTGGCAATCGCAGTGTTCATCATGAGCAAATCCGAAACCCTTCCCGCCGATAGACGCCCCCGATCACTCGCATCGCGCGAGTTGTGGATCACAGCGGCGATCACGCTGGTAGCGGCGGGAACGTTGTTCCTGTTTGCACCTTTTGGCCTGAGCATGGCCGCCGGTAGCCTGGCGGACTTTTTCCGCGGTTGGTCATCATCCGGCGCGCTGAGTCTGAAATCTGCCGTGGTGGGCTTGTTGACCTACGCCTGGCTGCCGCTTCTGCTGGCGGCAGTGCGCGGCATTTCCGCCTGGGTGCGCCGAGATCCATTAGACAAGTTCCTGTCCATCTGGTGGCTGGCAGCGCTGCTGCTCTGGTTGGCTTACCCGGACCGGCAATTGGGCGGCGCCGGGTGGGTGATGCTGCCAATGTGGGCGCTGGCCGCACGCCAGGCTGCCGACTGGCTTTACCGGCCGAATGCGAATTTGAAGATATCGCTGGCTGCCGGGGTAACTGTATTTGTCCTCCTGTTCTTCATGGTAATGAACGCGGTCGCCATTCTGCACCCGATGAGCTGGTCGGCCAACGTTAATGTGCAAGTCGTCAAGATCGTCGTGGCGGCAGCGATTCTGGCGCTGGCGGTTGTGCTGGCGGGTTGGGGTTGGTCGTGGGATTCGGCCTGGCAGGGGGCGCGCTGGGGAGCGGGTGCGGCGCTTCTGATCATTCTCCTCTCGATGAGTGTTCACGCCGCCGGGCTGGGGAAAAAACCGCAGGCCGAAATTTGGCGCACCGGCCCATATTTTGCCGATGCCGATCTGATGCAACAGACCTTGCAGGACTTATCCATGTATCAAAGCGGACAAATGAACCATGTGCGGGTTTCGGTGGTCGGGTTGAACTCCCCGTCGCTGGATTGGATGTTGCGCGATTTTTCTGAGGTGCAATTCACGAGCGCGCTCACATTGATGGAAACGCCAGATGTGATTATTTCGAATGATCAGATGCAACCCGGCCAGATCAGCACCTACCGCGGGCAGGATTTCCGCTGGCAGGTTCAACCCGCCTGGGATTTGATGACCGGTGGGGAATGGATGAGCTGGCTCGTGTTCAGAGAATACCCCGAAGAATCAAACTGGTTAATCCTGTGGGCTCGCACGGATTTATTCCCGGGCGAGAATGCGGCGTCTTCCGTTCCATAAAGCAGATGGCCACCGGTGAACGCTTCTGAAACCTACCGCGTCTCATTCGGCAACCGCATCGGCCGCGGCGTCATTCGCGCCATTGGCGGCTTGCTTTATCGCGCGTTCGCACGAGTAACCATTTCCGGCCTGAAAAACGTCCCCACGAAAGGGGCTTACCTGATAGCATTCAATCACATCTCCATTTTTGAGCCACCATTTTTGCTGACGCTGTGGCCGACTGCGCCGGAAGCCATCGGCGCGGTGGAGGTCTGGCATGAGCCGGATAAGAAACTGCTTGCACACATGTACGGCGGCATTCCGTTGGACCGAGATCAAGTCAGCCGGGAGCCATTGATCAAAGCGGTGCAAGTATTAAATTCAGGTTACGCGCTGCTGATCTCGCCGGAAGGCCGGTTGACCCGCCAGCCCGGATTGCGCCGGGCCAAATGGGGGATTGCATTTTTGGCCGAAAAAGCGCGCGTGCCGGTCGTGCCGGTGGGCGTGGTGGGAAGCACGCAGGATTTCTTGAAACGCGTGGTGGCTCTCAAGCGGCCAGGGCTTGAAATGCGCATCGGCAAGCCGTTTTACCTTCCCGCGCTCGATTCGGTTTCGTCAGACCGGCGCGAAGCGTTGCAAAAAAATGCCGATCAGGTTATGCTGCAAATCGCGGCACTGCTGCCGTCAGAGTACCGCGGCGTCTATGCTACCAATCCCTTCCCGTGAGGAACGCAATGGATCACAAATTTCCATCGATTATTGCGATTGACGGCCCGGCGGCTTCTGGCAAAACGACCGTCGGCGTGCTGCTGGCAAGAAAACTGAATTATCTGTTCTTTGATACGGGGATTATGTACCGCGTAGTCACCTGGGCAGCGTTGAAACGTTTGGGGCGGGTCGATCTGGAAGAAGATGTTACCCGGCTGGCGGAGCAGGTTCAAATTGACGTGCAGCCGCCCAGCCTTGCGGATGGACGCTTTTCCGATGTGCTGATGGACGGCGAAGATGTCACCTGGCAGATCCGCACACCGGAAGTGGAGGCGAACGTTTCGCAGGTTTCCGCTTACCCGGGCGTGCGCGATGCCATGACCGCGCAGCAGAGACGCATCGGCCAGCGTGGGCAGGTGGTGATGGTGGGGCGCGATATCGGTACGGTGGTTTTCCCGGACGCGGAGTTGAAAGTGTACCTGGATGCCTGCGTGGAAGAACGCGCTCGGCGGCGGTTCGAGGAATTGGAACACCGCGGTGAGCTGGCTGACTATGAAAAAATCCTCAAGGCTATGAAGAAACGCGATAAAATCGATTCGACCCGCGCGGTTGCGCCGCTTCGACCGGCCAGCGACGCGGTGAAGATTTGCTCCGATGGGATCAGCGCAGAACAAGTGGTGGAGCAGATTCTGCGTCTGGCGAAAAACGCTTCCATCTAACACGTTGGTGGTTCAAGGAGTGACGGGATGTGCGATACCTTTGTAGCTCCAGGCAATACAACGGCTGACGGCAGCATTCTCTTCGGCAAGAATTCGGACCGCGAGGCGAATGAAGCCCAGGTGGTGGTTTCTTATCCCGCGGCCGGTTATTCAACCGGCGGTCGCTTGAAATGCACCTACATTGAAATTCCCCAGGTCGCGCGCACCCATGCGGTACTGCTCTCCAAACCGTTCTGGATGTGGGGTGCGGAAATGGGCGCGAACGAACACGGGGTGACGATTGGCAATGAGGCATTGTTTACCAAAGTCGGCCAGGAAGCCAGCCCGGGTTTGATCGGTATGGATTTGCTCCGGCTGGGATTGGAGCGCGGCGCCAGCGCGCAGGAAGCGCTGCTGGTGATCACGCAACTGCTGGAGCAGTACGGCCAGAGCGGCAATTGCGGCCTGACGCACAAGTTCTATTACCAGAACAGCTTTCTGATCACCGACTTGCACGAGAGCTGGGTGCTGGAAACCGCCGGCAGGCAGTGGGCAGCTGAACGGGTGAACGATATTCGATCCATCTCAAACGGAATCACAATCGGCAACCGTTGGGACCTGGCGTCGGCGGATTTGATCCATTACGCCGTGGACCGGGGCTGGTGCAACCGCCGGGAAGAATTCCATTTTGCCCGCTGTTACTCCGAGCCGTTGTATACCGGCTTTAGCAAAGCCCATACGAGGCAAGCGTGCACAACACGACTGTTGCAGGCCAGGTCGCCTTTGGTAAGCGTTAAGGATGCGATCGCCGTTTTACGTTCGCATAGCGGGCAGGGTTCCTGGTCGCCGGCAGGATCGCTGACCGATCAGCAGGTTTGCATGCATGCGTCCTTTGGCCCGGTTCGGAACAGTCAGACGACCGGCTCGATGGTGGCGCATCTAACCCTCGACCGGGAACCGACCTTTTGGGTGA
>CALMIB010000377.1 GCA_937863945.1 uncultured Longilinea sp. | reverse complement strand
GAGCGGTTTACTTGGTGACGATTTTGATGTTCTTCGGCCGGGCCTGTTCGGCTTTGGGCACGCGCAGGGTAAGCACGCCGTCTTCCAGGTGGGCTTCCACTTTGGCGGTGTCCAGCGGGACGGGCAGGAAGATTTCACGGTAGAAGCGGCCAGCAGGAATTTCGCTGCGCAAGAGCGTGCTGTTTTCGTCTTCCCGCTTCTTGAATTCGCCTTCCAGCGTGATGGTGTCGTTGATTGCCTGAACGTTCAGGTCATCGGCCTTGACGCCCGGCAGAAGCGCGGTGATGACATAATCATCGCCTTCAGCGCGAATATCGATGGGGAATAAGACGAGAGTATCGGCTTCATCCAACTGCTCCATCGCGCGGTTCCAGGCCATGCGGCGGGCTAACTGCGACATTGGGGTGCGAACATACATTGACATGCGATACCTCCTAAAAACCAAATGGTTGACTGTGTGAAAGGTGCTGTTTGATTAATTCTTCAAACTTGAGCTTATCTTACCGCCCGCGTATTGGAGAAATGCAAATAAATTATAGAAAATATATTAGAAACGCGGGGCGTGAAACGTTTGCCCTTTCAGGAGCGATCGCGGGGGATGCAAGCTTGTACAACTGGCCAAATGCAGTGTGTAAAAGTTGATAAAAAGCGTATAATAACGTTGTTGCATATTTTTGCAATAAGAAACCTGCTTTCCAGGAGGCGTATCATGCATTTAGCACCTGTCGCCATGCATATTCCAGACGGCTTTTTGTCTGTGGCAGTATCACTTGTATTTTGGGTGCTTGCGGTCCTTATGATTATCCTGGCTCTGCGCCAGGTGAACCGGCAGTTGGGCGAACGTGAAGTGCCCCTGATGGGGGTGCTGGCCGCAACCATCTTTGCCGGGCAAATGCTCAATTTTACGGTGATCGGCGGCACCTCCGGCCATTTGCTGGGGGCGGCGCTGGCAACCATCCTGATAGGGCCCTGGGCAGCGGTGCTGGTGATGACCTGCGTGGTGGGCGTGCAGGCTCTGATCTTCCAGGATGGCGGCCTGCTGGCTTTGGGGGCCAACCTCTTCAACATGGCCGTGATCGGCGTGGCGGTAAGCTACGCCATTAATCGCCTTTTCCGGCGCATCCTGGGTGAAGGCAAGACGGGCATCTTTGTTTCTGGTTTTGCCGCAGCCTGGACATCCATCTTCATTGCCTCGCTGGCGGCCGCGTTGCAACTGGCACTTTCGGGCACCACCCCGGCCAACCTGGCGGTGCCGGCGATGGCCGGCATTCATGCACTCATCGGCATCGGCGAAGGGCTGATTACCCTGGGCGCGCTGGCGTTTCTGTATGCCACCCGGCGCGATCTGTTGCACATTGGCGAACCACAGCCGCGCGGCAACACCGCGGTCTGGGTTGGCGGCGCGGTGATTTTTCTGGCGCTGGCTGCACTCTCGCCGCTGGCTTCGACCTCTCCGGATGGCCTGGAATCGGTGGCCGAGGAGCTGGGCTTCATCCAAAAGGCGCAGAACCCTGGCTTTACAATCATCCCGGATTACGTGTTGCCAGGCGTGAACCATGAAGCCCTGGCGACGATCCTTGCCGGGATCGTTGGCAGCCTGGTGGTTCTGGCGGCTGTGCTGCTCATTGCGCGCTTCCGCCGCGCGCGGGCGAAAACGTCCTGACATGCACGTCCATTTTCTGGATCCCTACCACGACGGCCGCAGCCTGATCCATCACCTGGACGCGCGCGTCAAGCTGGTGCTGGCAATCGCCTACATCCTGACCATGTCGCTGACGCCCGCCGGGGCGTGGCCGGTGTATCTGCTGCTGATGGCGATCCTGCTGGCAGTCGAGGTATTAAGTGAGGAAAGCATCGCATTCTACCAGAACCGCGCGCTGCTGGCCGTGCCCTTCGTGCTGGCAGCATTTCCGGTCATCTTCACGCTGCCCGGCCCTGAGTTGGTGGCCTTCTCCATCGGAAGCTGGCAGTTCCAGGTCAGTATGCCGGGGCTGGAGCGGTTTGTCAGCATCCTGATTAAGTCCTGGGCATCGGTGCAAATGGCGGTGGTGCTCACCACCACCACGCCGTTCCCGGATTTGCTGATGGCCATGCGCGCCCTGCGCCTGCCGCGTTTATTGGTCGGGGTGATCGGTTTGATGTGGCGCTACCTGTTTGTGCTGGTGGACGAGGCCATGCGCCTGAACCGCGCCCGCGCTTCGCGCAGCGGTGAAGCGGCCGGCGCCGGCGGAAAAAGCGGCGGCACCTTCGCCTGGCGGGCGCGCGTCACCGGCGGCATGGTTGGCAACCTGTTCGTGCGCTCCTTCGACCGCAGCGACCGCATTTACGTGAGCATGCTCTCACGCGGTTACGACGGCGAGGTGCGCAGCCTGCCACAGCCTGCCGCGCCGCGCTGGGCGTGGTTGGTGCTGGCCGGGGGGCTGCTGGTTTTGGGTTTGATTACGGCGATCGCACTATTGGGATGGACGTAGGGATGCACATGACTGATTCTATTGATATCCGCGACCTGCATTTTTCGTATTCCGACGGCCATACCGCCTTGCGCGGCGTGAGCCTGACCGTGAAACCCGGCGAGAAACTCGCGCTGGTGGGGCCGAACGGCGCGGGAAAATCGACCCTGTTGCTGCATTTGAATGGCATCCTGCAGGGCAAGGGGGTCGTGCGCATCAGCGGGTTGGATGTCGTGCCTGCCAACCTGGGCCGCGTGCGCGCCCTGGTGGGATTGGTGTTTCAATCGCCTGACGACCAGTTGTTTTCGCCGACCGTTTTCGATGATGTGGCCTTTGGCCCGATCTATCAGGGATTGCCACCGGAAGAAGTGCGCCAGCGGGTCGATTTTGCCCTGGAGGCGGTTCACATGCAGGATTACATCCACCGGGTGTCGCATCACCTCAGCGTGGGCGAGAAGAAGCGCATCGCCATCGCCACGGTGCTTTCGATGCAACCGGAGGTACTGGTACTGGATGAACCCTCGGCCGGGCTGGATCCGCGCGCGCGGCGCAGCCTGATCCACCTGCTGGCCGAGCTGCCGCAAACCATGATCGTCGCCACGCACGACCTGGCACTGGTGCGCGATCTACTGCCGCGCATGGTGGTGATGGATCACGGCGAAGTGGTGGCCGACGACGCCACCGGGCGAATCCTTGAACAGGGTGACCTTTTG
>CALMIB010000376.1 GCA_937863945.1 uncultured Longilinea sp. | reverse complement strand
GGCTCTGGCATTTTGACCGGCGGCCTGCTGGCGCTGGCTTTTCCGTCCGGCGCGTGGCTGCGTTCCTGGCTGGCGTACGGAGCAGTATGCGTGCCGGCCTGCGCGGCGCTGGCGCTGGCCTGGCGCGGATCAGGCGCCGGCCGCGGGCTGGCCTGGATGCTGCTGCTGGCTTTCGGGCTGCGTGTGGCCTCCGGCGCGCTGCTGCAGGCTGCACTTCCGCTGCACGGCAACGGCAGCAAACCGGAATTGAACGGCTACCTGTTTTACGATGCCTATGCCCGCGACCAGGCAGCCTGGACGCTGGCGCAATCCGATCAACCCCTGTCGGCTGCCTTTGGCGGCCAATATGCTGACGATGACCAATACGGCGGCCTGCTGGCGTTATCCGCGCTGGCGTACCGGCTGCTCAGTCCGGACGCCGTGCGGCCGCTGTTGACGGTGCTGCTGGGCGCGTTTGTGTACGCGCTGGGACTGCCCTTCCTGGTTGCGGCGATTCGCCTGCGCTGGGGGGCATTTGCCTCATCCGTGGCTGGATGGATTTACGTCCTCTATCCGCAGTCGGTGCTGCTGGGCGCGGCGCAGATGCGCGAGCCGTTTCTGATGGGCGCGCTGGCGTTGGCTACCTGGGCGGTGGTGC
The DNA here is from genome assembly GCA_937863945.1 of uncultured Longilinea sp. Lineage (GTDB taxonomy): Bacteria > Chloroflexota > Anaerolineae > Anaerolineales > Anaerolineaceae > Longilinea. Next base: position 6,390 of record CALMIB010000376.1, on the reverse strand, counting down.
GGCTGCCCGAAAGGAAATGGACAGCTGCCGGCGTGCTGGCGGCTTCGCTGGCCGGCGCGGCTCTGGTTAGCTGGCGCATTGCGCTGGCCGGCGGCGGCGTGTTGCTGGTGTGGCTGGCGTTGGACCAGTTGAAGCGCGTTGAACCGCGCGTGCAGCGCTGGAGCTGGGTGGCGCTGCTCTTGGCGGCAGGCGCGTTGATCGCGTTTGCTTCGCGTGAATGGTTGAGCGCATCCGGCGCCTGGGATATCAAACTGTTGCAGGAAGGCAGCGGTATGGTCGATAAGCGCCTGGGTGAACTGCCGGAGGCGTTGCGGCTGCCATTTATCCTGGCCTACGGGGTGGCCCAACCGGTGCTCCCGGCAGCCGTGGCAGACGTGACCATCCCCCTGCGGCAGGTCATTTCCATCCTGTGGGCGGTGGGCTGGTATGCGCTGGCGCCGCTGTTGTTGTTTGCGTTGTTCGCGGTGTGGCGCGCCCGGCCGACCGCCGAGCGTCTGGTGTTGGTGTGGCTGGCCCTGGCTGCGCTGCTATGGACTCTGCTTTCGGCGCTGCGCGGCGGCGGCGATCAGTGGGATAATCCACGCTACCGCACCATCTTTCTGCCGTGGATGGGACTGCTGGCGGGCTGGGCGTGGCAGTGGGCGCGCGAGCGAGGCAATCCCTGGCTGGGGCGTGTCTATGCACTGGCCGCGGTCTTCATCGGCGGGTTCATGCTGTGGTACCTGGGACGTTACGCGGGCTGGTTTGGCGGGCTGCCCTTCTGGAACGTGGTGGTCGGGGTCGTGCTGATTTCCGCGGCGATCGTTGCCGCTGGTTGGTGGCGCGACCGTTCCTTGACGCGTCGAAGGGAAAAGCTATAATACTTAATTCAGTCTGTATGTGTTGGTTCCAATTTTTTTTGGGGAGCAACCTTGTGGATCTTTCGGTAATATCTCCCGTTTACAACGAAGAGGAAAGTGTGGCCCTGTTGCACCAGGCGGTGACCAGGGCATTGGAGCCGCTGAACCTGCAATGGGAACTAGTGCTGGTGGACGACGGCAGCGCGGACGGCAGCGCAAAGCAGCTTGAGTTGCTGGCCGCCCGGGATCCGCAGCACGTGCGCGTGGTGGAACTGCGCCGAAATTTTGGTCAGACAACGGCCATCGTCGCTGGAATCGATCATTCCAAGGGAGAGATCATCGTATTAATCGACGCGGATCTGCAAAATGACCCGGCGGATATTCCGATGATGCTGGAAAAACTTAATGAAGGCTATGACGTGGTCAGTGGGTGGCGCGTGAACCGCCAGGATACCTTTATCACCCGGACGCTGCCTTCGCACCTGGCCAACTGGCTGATCTCGCGCGTCACCGGCGTTCACCTGCACGATTACGGCTGCACGCTCAAGGCTTATCGGCGCGAAGTCATCACCGGATTCCGTCTGTACGGTGAGATGCACCGTTTCATCCCGGTTTTTGCCCAGTGGGTGGGCGCAAAGATTATCGAAATGCCTGTCCAGCACCATCCGCGCCGCTTCGGCAAGGCCAAATACGGGTTGGAACGGACGGTCAAGGTCATCCTGGATCTGTTCACGGTTAAATTCCTGAATACCTATTCGAGTAAACCGATCTATCTGTTCGGCGGGCTGGGCGTGCTGTTGATCCTGGCAGCCGTTTTGCTGTTGCTGGTGTTGATCGCCCTGCGCATTTTTGCCGGCGAACACCTGATTCGCTCTCCCTTGCTGATCCTGAGCGTGATGCTGGTCATCCTGGGGTTTCAGTCGATTATGCAGGGTTTGATCGCCGAATTGCTGGTGCGCACATATCACGAATCACAAAATAAACTGACTTATACCGTCCGGAAAACCTTCAACATCGAAAAAACCGGCGAGTGATGCTATGAACGTTGATAACCAGCCCACCCATGCAGCCGGACAACCGCGCGCGCACATTCCCTGGCTGCGCTGGGTTGGCACGATTGCCGCGCTGGGGCTGTTGATTTACCTGCTTTCGCAGCAGGGTTGGGATGAGTTCGCGGGCGCCATCCAGAATATTCCACCCTGGGCGCTGCTGGCGGCTTTTGCCTGCCTGTTTGGCTCGCGCCTGACGACCATCGGGCGTTGGCTGGCGCTGCTGCGCGCGGCGCGGGTGCCGCTTGGCGTCTGGGATGCCACCCGCATCGTTTTCGCCGGGCTGTTCTCATCCAACTTTCTGCCCACCACCATCGGCGGGGATGTGGTGCGGCTGGCGGGCGCGGTGCAATTGCGCCTGGATGCCGGCATTGTTGCGGCATCGCGAATCGGGGACCGGCGTGTGGGTAGGGCCGGCATGGCCACCCTGCTGCCGCTGGAGTTGCCGCGCGTGCTGCGCATGGGCCTGCCTGCATTGAATGCCGGGAGCGGCCCGGGCATGCTGGCGGCAGCCGGATTGCCGGTTTTTGTGCAGCGCGTCTGGAAAAAACTGTGGGCTTTTGTTGACAAGATATGGCAGAGCGTTGTGTTGTGGGTGCGCCACCCGCTGGGTCTGCTGCACGCGCTGTTGTGGACGTTCGCCCATATGGCCTGCGTGTTTGGCGCGGTCTGGTTCCTGCTGAGGGGCATGGCAGAACCGCTCTCGTTCTGGAAGATCGGCGGGTTGTGGGTGCTGTCATATTTCATCACGCTGCTGCCGGTGTCGATCAACGGGCTGGGATTGCAGGAACTCTCGATCGCGGTGCTATTTTCGACCTACGGCGGCGTTTCTGAGCACGCCGGCCTTGCGCTGGCCGTGCTCATGCGCATGCTGTACCTGCTGGCCAGTTTGCCCGGCGTTTTCTTTCTGCCAGGTTTGCTCCAACGGCGGTCGCAGTCTCCGCCTGATGGGTTGAATGGAAAAGAGGTGGGATGAGATCGACATGGCCTGACCGGTTGCGGCGCCTGATGCATTTGCGCATGCTCCTTTCGGCTGCGCTGCTGGCCTGCGCCCTGGGTTTTCTGGCGCAGGCATCGGATGCCGGCGGTCTGATGCTGTGGCGCAGAACGGCTCCAAAGATTTTTACGCTGCCGCTGGCTGTGATGGGGCTGCTGGCAGGAATACTGCTTGTGGTCAGTTATTCGCGGTATTCGGATCGATTGTTGTGGGTGGCCGAGCGGTTGTTTGGCGGCTTTGCGGCTTTGCGCGGGCTAAATTATGCGCTGTTCATCCTGACGGGCATCCTGTTCCCCTGGCTGTACCTGACGGAAGTGGGAAGCGCGGTTTGGCCGTATGCGCCGCGGATCTGGGTCTTTGGCGTTTTCGCGCTGGCCGGTTCAGTTTTCTGGATGGCCGCACGGCGAGGACGGAGTTGGGCTTTCTCATTCGCGACCGCCATACTGGCGTATGGAATATTCCATCGTGTGGCTCTCTACATCCCGCAGGTATCGGATTACCTTTTTTCGCTGGGATGGTCGGAAGCCAGCCGGTATTACAATGCCTCATTGTTTTTCGCCCGGAAAATCTACGGCGAAGCGCTTCCGCTGCCGACGCTGCATCCGACGCGTTACCTGCTCCAATCGATCCCTTTCCTGGTGGAGGGCTTGCCGTTGTGGTTCCACCGGCTATGGCAGGTGTTGCTCTGGGTGATATTGAACGGCGCGGCCGCCTGGGCGCTGGCGCGGCGATTCGTTCCGCAAGATTCACGCATTCGTTGGGCTGTGGCCGCATGGGCGTTTCTATTTTTCTTCCAGGGGCCGGTTTACTATCACCTGATCGTTTGTGTCCTGGTGGTGCTGTGGATGTTTGACGCGCGGCGGTTCTGGCGGTCCATGCTGGTGGTGGCGGCCGCGTCCATCTGGGCGGGCATCAGCCGCATCAACTGGTTCCCGGTGCCCGGCCTGCTGGCAGCCATTCTCTACCTGATCGAAATGCCCAGGGAAAACCGGCCACTGCTGCGCTACTTGACCCCGCCGGCGCTCTGGACAATGGCCGGGACGGCGCTGGCGTTTGCCTCGCAGCAGGTGTATATCCTGCTCTCCGGCAATCCGGCCGAACAATTCTCCTCCAGCTTTACCTCCGATCTGTTGTGGTACCGCCTCTGGCCGAACGCGACTTATGCGCCGGGCATCCTGCGCGCAGTATTGTATGTCAGCCTGCCGCTGGCGTTGTTATTTGTCGCCTACCTGCTGCGCAATCACCGCGCGCTGCACCCCATCCGCTGGCTGGGAATTGCCGCCGTGCTGGGGGTATTCCTGGCGGGCGGCGTGGTGGTGAGCGTGAAAATTGGCGGCGGCAGCAACCTGCACAACCTGGATGCTTACCTGGCGCTGCTGGCGGTAGTCGGTGCGGCGGTTGGATTGAATAAAACCGTACCCGACCGGCCGGAAAAATTCGTGGCGTTGCAGCTTAATCCGCTGCTGGTTGGAATCATCTTGCTGGTGCCGGCCTGGATGACCATCCTTGAGGGCAGCCCGACAGCGCCGCTGCCTTCCCGCGCGGCCCAGGAGCAAGCGCTGGGCCAGATTCAACAAATCGTCCAGCAGATGAAAGATTCCGGCCGGCCGGTGTTGTTTATCAACCAGCGCCACCTGCAAACCTTCGACATGGTTCCGGAGGTCGAAATGATCCCGGATTATGAAAAAGTATTCCTGATGGAAATGGTGATGGGCAACAACCGGCCGTACCTGGAAACGTTCTACCGGCAACTGGAAGACCACGAGTTTGGTTTGATTGTGACTGAGCCGTTGTACATCAACTATCAGGACCGTACGCACGGTTTTTCGGAAGAAAATAATGTCTGGATGGAGCGCGTGGTTGCACCAATCATGCAAAGCTACCGGCCGCTGGTGACATTCCCTGATTTGGGCATTCAGCTTAGGGTTCCGCAGGAGTAACCGGGAGGGCTATGTCTTACTGGCTGCGCCTGATCGATCCGGCTGGCCTGGCATTTACCGCAGCATCGACGCTGGCCTGGATGCTCGGCGGTTGGTTGCTGGTGCGCAGCCTGTTTCGCTTGCTGCCGGGCGCCCGGCTGATAACCGGTTTTTCGGTGGGTTGGATCATCGACCTGCTGCTGGTGAACCTGTTTGCCCGATGGCTGGGATTGCCAGGCGCGTCAGCCGTGAGTGCGCTGCTGGTTCTGGTTGGCGGTCTGGTCGCGGCCGGAAAATCGCTGCGGCTGAAAGAAACCTGGGCCGACTGGACAGAGTGGTCGCAACCGGTTGGCGCGTTGGTCCTCATCCTTCTGTTCACCATGGCGCAGCGCGGCGTTAGCATCTTTGACGATTATTTGCACTTGCCGCTGGTTTCCAGCATGGCAGCCGGCGATATTCCACCGCATTTTTACCTCAAGCCGGATGAATGGTTTGCCTACCATTACGGTTTGCAGGTGTGGGCGGCCATGCTGGTGCGTACGGGCGGTTTTACGCCGTGGAGCGCCTGGGATGTCAGCAAGGGCGTGGCTATTGCCCTCACGCTGGTGAACGCCTGGTTGTGGGTGCGCCAACGCACCGGCAGCCGGACGGCCGCCTGGCTTGGAGCGGTGCTGATTGTATTTGGCGGCGGCGCGCGCTGGCTGCTGCTTTTGCTGCCCGCGCCGGTGCTCAACTGGATCAATCCGGCCGTCACCCTGATCAATACCGGCGCCGATACATCGCAGACCCTGATTCAGGCGCTCGAAGGGCCGTGGATCATGGAAGGGGGCGGCCCGATCGCGTTTCCATTTGCCTTCCACAGCGGCTTTTTTGTGCCCGTCTTCTTTGTGCTGGGCAGCACCGGCGCGCTGCCTTTTCTGACCGTGATCCTGATGATCAGCCTGAAGCCGCAGCGACCGGGGTCGATTGCCAGTGCGCTGTTGCTGGGGCTGATCGCGGCCAGCCTGGCGCTGAGCGCCGAGCACCTTTTTGCCTTCTGGTGGGTGGGTACCCTGCTGGCGGTGGCGTTGAGCTGGTGGGTTCACCGCCGGTTGAAGAAGACCCTGCCGGGCAGCAATTGGGCGGCCGTATTGGCGGCACTGGGCGTGTCGGCGCTGCTGGCTGCTTTTCAGGGTGGCTTTATCACCGAGACGCTGCGCGGGCTGGCCGGCCGCTGGCTGGGAATCGAAGCGTGGGTGCAGGCGACCAACAATGCCTACAGCTTTTCGTTCCGTTGGCCGCCGGCGGTCTATTCGGCTCACCTGGGATTGCTCTCGCTGGGCAACCCGCGGCACTGGCCGGTGTTGTTGGCTGAAATGGGGCCGGCTATCCTCCTGGCGCCAATGGTCACCGGCTGGGCCTGGAGCCTGCTGAAGCGTGAACGCTGGCTGGAGGCCGGGCTGGGGCTGTGCGCGTTGGGCTGCATGCTCTTCCCGTTATTCTTCCAGTACGGCGTTGACCGTTCTATCACGCGCCTGCCGGGAACGGCTTTGTGGATCTGGTTGGTGTTGGCTTTCCCCCTGTTGTGGAAATACAGCCGTTCAGCC